>JASLXG010000176.1 GCA_030740435.1 Alphaproteobacteria bacterium
CAACATCACGGCGATTCTGCGCCAAGCGCCCAGAAGGGCCGCCGCCCCGGCCGCCAAGGATACGTCGGACCGGGAACCCCGCCAGGCCGCGCCGCGGAAGTTCCACAGCAAGTACCAGCAAGCCAGCGGCAAGCGCCCGGCACTGCCCGAATCGGCCGCCAACACAGCGCTCGCGCTGCGCCTGCAAAAAGCCCAGAACCATTTGGACAAGGCCGCCGAGAGCCTTTTCCGGGCCGATCTGGCAGCCACCTCGTCGACCACTACGCAGGCCAACGAGCTGGCCAAGGCGCGGGCCCATCTGGCGGAATACGACGCCCTGGCACCTTCGCTCGCCATCCCGACCGCGGTGCGCAACCCGGTGCTGAAGAACACCTCGACGGTGGTGCTGGCGCATCTCGGCAAGATGAACCGCCAGGTGCGCCATTACCTCACCACCTCGGAGGTCCTGCACCGGGCGGCCTTGGATAACGCCAGCCCCAGCGCCGCACAAAATGCCGCCCACGTCCTCGATGGCCGCCTCACCCGGGCCGGCCAGAAAGCCGTGGCGGCGCGCGAACTGGTCGGCCTGCCCTATTTTCAGGAATCCGACTATTTCCTGGCCCTGGCGCTGACCATGATGACCGAGGCCGGCGCCAGCCTGTTCGAGGGACTCAAAAGCGGCGACAACACCGCTTTGGTTCGCAACTGGGCCGTCGACGTGCGCAAACGCACCTTGGTGGGCCGCCGCGCCGTGGTCCAGGCCCGCCGCCAGGAGAAGAAATCGAATGCCAGCCTGGCCCTCATCCCGGATCCGGGCTTGAAGGCCAAGTTCGCCGAATTCATGCGCCTCGGCAGCCGCTATAAAGACCTGCTCGACGAGGCTTTGCGCGATTTGGAAAAGGCCAGCCACGACCTCGAGGCGGGCCGCCTCGAGGCCGACGCCGTGGTCGCCATCGACGCCAACTTCAACTTCCCGCTCGAGCCCCTGCTGGGCCGCCTCAGCGCCCTCACCACAGAGCTTTCACGCCTGCAGTAGAGGCGTCCCGGACCCTCTTTTTCGGCGCTTCGAGGCGGAAATCGGGCTCGGGTGCGTAGCGGGAGAAGCCGATGCTTGGACGGTGGAGCCGAGGGTCTTGCCCCAGCAAGCCGACCTCCTAACCGGCATTTCCGCTTTCGCCGCCTAAGCGTCCGTTGGTGGAGGTACAGCGAGCATGGTGGGGGTGGGGCCGGAACGACGTGATTGACCCGCAGCCGACTCTGCCTACCTACGGCGAGTGTCCCATTTCAGGATCGACTGAGCAGGATGGAAGCTACATCCGATCTTCGAAATTCTGGTTACAATTCCTGAGGTCCCATGATGCAATAGCTACGTTCCTGGGATCGGCAGGATGATCTCTGGCGAAGGGGGCCTCGCCGATGACACCTCAGCTAACAACGGGACGCCTGCTGGCCGGTGGCTTCCTCGTGATGGCTGCCCTGTTGATTGTCTTGGCTATCGGGGCAGACCGCATCACTGGCTCGCTGGCTGACCTGACGAGGCAGATACATCGGCACCCGTTTACGGTCAGCAATGCCGTTCTGGAAGGAAACGGCCGAATACGCCGACCGGGCCAAGTCCGAATTCCTGGCCACCATGAGCCATGAAATCCGCACGCCGATGAACGGCGTCCTGGGCATGGCCGGCTTGCTGATGGACACCGACCTCGATCAGGAGCAGCGCTCCTATGCCGAGATCGTGGTCGAATCGGGCGAGTCGCTGCTGACCATCATCAACGACATCCTCGACTACTCCAAGATCGAGGCCGGCCGGCTCGAGCTCGAGCACATCGACGTCGACCTGAGCAAGGTGATCGAAGGCTCCGTCAGGCTGCTGGAACAGCGCGCCCACGCCAAGGGCCTCGAGCTGGGCTGGCGGACGGCCGACGACATACCGCCCCAGGTCAAAGGCGATCCGGCGCGTTTGCGCCAGATCGTGCTCAACCTGATCGGCAATGCCATCAAGTTTACCGAACAGGGCTCCGTCAGCATCGGCGTCAGCGTCATCGAGCAGGACGATGAGGCGCTCTGCCTGCGTTTCGAGGTTCGCGACACCGGCATCGGCATTCCCGACGAGGCGCTCGGGAGCCTGTTCACCAAATTCACCCAGGCCGACAGCTCGACCACGCGTAAATACGGCGGCACCGGCCTTGGCCTGGCCATCTGCCACAGCCTGACGTCGCTGATGGCGGGCGAGATCGGCGTCGACAGCGTTGTCGGCGAGGGCAGCTGTTTTTGGTTCACGGCCCGCTTTGGCCAGGCCACGGCGGCCGACGAGGCCGGCATCACGGCGCCAATCGATAGTCACGGCATCCTGCTGATCGATGCCAACGAACCGGACCGGCGCTATTTCTCCCGCCAACTCAGCCAATGGGGCCTGGAGGTGGAGACCGCCACCTCCGCCGAGGGTGCCTTCGAGGCGATGCGCCAAGCGGCACTGCACGATGCGCCTTACAACTTCGTGCTGGTCGACGCCGGCTCGGGCGACATCGAGCCCGAAGCCTTCGCCCGGACCGTCAAGCAGGACCGCCTGGCCGCCAGCGCCCACCTCATCCTGGTCACCTCATCGGGCGTCCGCGGCGATGCCCAGCGCATGAAGCAGGCCGGCTTCGCCGCCTATTTCTCGAAGCCCATCGACCGGCCGACGTTGCACCACACCCTGATCGAACTGGCCGCCGCCGAGGCCTCCTCCGAAGCGGCCGCCGAGATGCCGCTGATCACCCGCCACAGTGCGGCCGAGCAGCTCCAGCGCCGGCTCGATGTGCTGGTGGCCGAGGACAACGTGGTCAACCAGAAGCTGGCGCTGGCCTTGCTGGAAAAGTTGGGCCATCGCGTGGCGCTGGCGTCGAATGGCCTGGAAGCGCTGGCAGCGGTGGCGGAGAAGTCCTTCGACATCGTCTTCATGGACGTGCAGATGCCCGAGCTGGATGGCCTGGATGCGACCCGGCGCATCCGCGCGCTGGACGGCCCGGTCAGCCGGGTATCCATCGTCGCCATGACCGCCGGCGTCCAGGAGGGCGACGCCGAACGCTGCCTGGAAGCGGGCATGAACGATTACATCTCCAAGCCCATCGACCGCAGCAAGCTGGCCGCCATCGTCGCCTTCTGGTCCGAGCAGGGCGAAACCGGCGGCGAGACCATGGCCGCGCCGCCGCCAAGCGGCGAGGCAATGATCGACGGCAGCGTCATCGACAGCCTGAGCGAGGTCCTGGGGCCGGCCAAGTTGAACGATCTGGTGGTCACCTTCGTCGACGACATCCGGGCCCGTGTCGGGCGCATCGCCGAGGCCGCCGGAGGCAGCGACATGGACAACCTGCGCCGCGAAGCCCACGACCTCAAGAGCACCGCCGGCAACCTCGGCCTGATGCAGCTATCCGACCTCGGCGCCGACATCGAGACGGCCTGCCGGGCGGGCGAGGATCGGGCGCTGAAGATGGCCGGCGATGTGGGCGAGCTGACCGACCGTTCGCTGGCCGCGCTCGACGAACACCGGGCCGGCGGCTAAAGCCCCCGCCCGATCAACTCTTTCATGATCTCGTTGCTGCCGGCGAAGATGCGCTGCACGCGGGCGTCGGCGTAGGCCCGGGCGATGGGGTATTCCCACATGTAGCCGTAGCCGCCGAAAAGCTGCAGGCACTGGTCGATGATTTTGCATTGCAGATCGGTCAACCACCACTTGGCCATGGCGGCGGTTTCGACGTCGAGGCCGCCGTTCAAGTGCTTTCGCAGGCAATCGTCGAGGAAAACCCGGGCGATGCGGCTTTCGGTTTTCATTTCGGCCAGCTTGAAGCGGCTGTTCTGGAACTCGGCGATGGGCTTGCCGAAGGCCTGGCGTTCCTTGGTGTAGTCGATGGTCCACTTGAGGGCCGCTTCGCAGGCCGCCACCGCCGTTATGCCGACCAGCAAGCGTTCCTGGGGCAGTTCCTGCATGAGGTAGATGAAGCCCTCGCCGTCTTGGCCCAGCAGGTTGGTGGCCGGCACGCGCACGTCGTCGAAGAAGAGCTCGGAGGTGTCCTGGGCCTTGAGGCCGATCTTTTCCAAGTTGCGCCCCCGCGAAAATCCCTCGCGGTCGGTCTCGACCAGCACCAGGCTGGTGCCCTTGGCGCCGGCCGCGGGATCGGTCTTGGCCACGACGATGACCACGTCGGCGTGCTGGCCGTTGGTGATGAAGGTCTTGGAGCCGTTGACCACCAAGTGGTTGCCGTCGGCTTGGGCCGTGGTCTTGACGGCCTGCAAATCCGAGCCGGTGCCGGGCTCGGTCATGGCGATGGCGCCGACGGCTTCGCCCGAGACGAATTTGGGCAGCCACTTCCGTTTCAGGTCCTCGGAGCCGTAGTGCAAAATGTAGGGTGCGACGATGTCGGAATGCAGTGGGAATCCCGGCCCAGAGGCACCGACGTAGGCCAGTTCCTCGATGACGATGGCGCTGTAGACGAAATCGGCGCCGGGGCCGCCGTATTCCTCGGGCAGGTTGGGGCACAAGAGCCCGGCCTCGCCGGCCTTCGACCAGAGCTCGCGGTCGACCTGGCCCTCTTTTTCCCAGCGCTCGTGGTGCGGCACCACTTCGCGCTCCATGAATTTTCGCACCGAGTCACGAAAGATATCGTGGTCCTCGCCGAACAGCTCACGTTCGAACAGCATTTTCTTGCTCACTGCACGCGGGCGAAGGCTTCGGCGTCGAGCGCCATCAGCGATTCCTTGCCGGCCGCCAGCTTGGAGAGCAGCGAAGAGGTCTCGGGCAGCACGCGCTCCATGTAAAAGCGCGCCGTCACCAGCTTGGCCTCGTAAAAGGCGGTCTCGTCCGTGCCGTCGTCCAGGGCCTGCCTGGCCACCTTGGCCATCTGGGCCCACATGAAGCCGAGCCCCACCAGGCCGAACAAGCGGGCGTAGTCGGTGGCCGCGGCGCCGGCCTGTTCGGGGTCGGCCAGGCCCTTTTCGGCAATCCAGGCGGTGGCGCTTTGCAGCCGGCCGAAGGACTTGGCCAGCGCCGCCACCAGTTGCCCGATGGCCGGGTCTTCGAGGTTTTCCTGGATGAAGCGGTCGACGGGGTGGAAGAAGGCGCGCAAATTCCGGCCCATGTGGGCCGGCAGCTTGCGGCCCACCAGGTCCAGCGCCTGGATGCCGTTGGCGCCTTCATAGATCTGCGAGATGCGGGCGTCGCGCACGAACTGCTCCATGCCCCATTCGCGGATGTAGCCGTGGCCGCCATAGCACTGGAGGCCTGTGTTGGTGGCCTCGAAGCCGGAATCGGTGAAGTAGGCCTTCAAGACAGGCGTGGCCACGGCCAAGAGCGCCTCGGCTTCCTCGCGCACCTCGGCGTCGGGATGGCCGCCGAGGAAATCGAGATTGAGCCCGACCCAGAGGCCAAAGGCCCGGGCGCCCTCGGTGAAAGCCTTCATCTGCATCAGCATGCGGCGCACGTCGGGATGCACGATGATGGGATCGGCGGCCTTGTCCGGCTCCTGGGTGCCGGCCAGCGAACGCCCCTGCAGGCGGTCGTTGGCGTAGGTGACGGCGTTCTGGTAGGAAACTTCCGCCAGGCTCAGGCCCTGCAGGCCGACGCCCAGGCGGGCCGCGTTCATCATGGTGAACATGGCCCGCATGCCCTTATGGGGCTGGCCCAGCAAGTAGCCCTCGGCTTCATCGAAGTTCATGACGCAAGTCGACGAAGCCTTGATGCCCATTTTCTTTTCGATGGAGCCGCAGGCCACACCATTGCGCTGGCCCAACGAGCCGTCGGCAGCGAGCAGAAATTTCGGCACGATGAACAGGCTGACGCCCCTGATGCCGGGCGGCCCGTCGGGGATCCGGGCCAGCACCAGGTGGATGATGTTTTCCGTCAGGTCGTGCTCGCCGGCGGAGATGAAGATCTTGGTACCGGTGATACGATAGCTGCCGTCCGCCTGGGGCTCGGCCTTGGTGCGCATGAGCCCGAGATCGGTGCCGCAGTGGGGCTCGGTCAGGTTCATGGTGCCGGTCCAGCGGCCCTCGTACATGGCCGGAAGGTAGAGCTGCTTTTGTTCCTCGCTGCCGTGGCTGTAGATGGCCAGCGCCGCCCCCGAGGTTAGGCCGCAGTACATCTCAAAGGAAAGATTGGCCGAGCACATCATCTCCGACATGGCGGTGGCCAGCACCTGGGGCAGTCCCTGGCCGCCGTATTCGGGATCGGAGGAAAGCCCGAGCCAGCCGCCCTGGCGGTATTGCTCATAGGCCTCCTTGAAGCCCTGGGGCGTGCGCACCTCGCCGTCCTCGAAGTGGCAGCCTTCCTCGTCGCCCGACTGGTTGAGGGGAAAGACGAGCTCTTCGCAAACCTTGGCGCCCTCCTCGAGCACGGCGTCGATGATGTCAGGGGGCGCCTCGGCGAAGGCCGGCAGGTTCTGGTAATTGCCGACCTGCAGTAACTCGTGCAGCACGAAGCGGAAATCTCGCAAGGGGGCCTGATAGGTGGGCATGGACCGGTCTCCCTCAGTTGCGCAGCGGCCGGCCGGTCTCGAGCATGTGCTCGATGCGGGCCAGCGTTTTGCCGTTGCGGATCAACGCCAGAAAGGCGCTGCGCTCGAGCGCCAGCAGGTCTTTCTCGCTGACGTTTTCGGTGATGTCGGTGTCGCCGCCGGTGACCACGTGGGCGAGCTCGCTGGCCACCACGCGGTCATAGGCGGTGGCTTTGCCCTGCAGCACGAAACCCTCGACCACCAGGTCGACGGCGGCCCGCCCCGGGGCGCCGGGCAGCACGATCTCGGCCGGCTCGGGCGGCTGATAACCCTCGACCAGGGCCAAAGCCCGGGCCTTGGCGTTGGCCAGCACCCGGTTGCGGTTGGGCGTGATGCCATCGTCGGGGCGCAGGAACAGCAAATCCCGGGCCTCGGCCGCCGAACGCGCAACACGGGCCGTCGAGATGGTCTCGAAGGCCTGGGCCACCGGCGGCATGGGTCCGGCCGGGCGTTTCTTGTTCAGCGCGGCGCGCATGGTCAGCTCCTTGCTGCCGCCCCAGGCGGGAATGATGCCGACGCCGACCTCGACCAGGCCGACGTAGCTTTCGGCGTGGGCCTCGACGGCATCGGCATGCAGCACGATCTCGCAGCCGCCGCCCAGCGCCATGCCGGCCGGTGCCGCCACCACCGGCAGGGCTGAGTACTTGAGCGCCATCATGGCGTCCTGGCCGGCCTTGACGCCCTGTTCCAGCATCGGCCACATGGCCGCGTTGGCGGCAAACAGCGCCAGGCCGACGTTGGCGCCGACGGAGAAATTGTCGGCGTCGTTGCCCACGATCAGGGCCTTCCAGCCTTGCTCGTGGAGCCTCGCGGCCTGGCCGATCATGGCCACCACGTCGGCGTCGATGGCGTTCATCTTGGTGTGGATCTCGAGGCAGGCGACGCCATCGCCCACGTCCCAGAGGCTGGCGCCACGGTTGCCGGCGATGGGCTCGCGGCCGCGCTTCTTGTCGGCCAAGCGCCAGGCATCGTCCGGCACTTCGATCTCGGCGTAGTCGCCCGAGGGCGTGAACTGCAGCGCCTTCCCGCCCTCTTCCTTGTAGAGCGGCCCGTCGCCGACCTGGTCCAGCAGCGCCGGCACTTCCAGGCCCTCGGCCCGCAAGCGATCGGCGAGGTACTTGGCGCCGAGCTGGTCGATCTGCTCGAAGGGGCCGTACTTCCAGGCATAGCCCGTCTTCATAGCGAGATCGACGTGGCGGATCGAATCGGCGATCTCGGGCACCAGCGAGGCGGCATAGCTGAGCACCCGGCTGAGCACCCGCCAGGCGTACTGGCCGCCGCGGTCTTCGTGTTCGACCAGGGCGCGCAGGCCCTTCTTGGCCGCCCGCGCACTGTCGAGCCTGGCTTTGCGAACCGGGCGATAATCGCCGCTTTCGAAGTCGAGGACTTCTTTCACGCGCTTGCCGTCGACTTTGCTGCGGCGATAGAAGCCGCCCTTGCCTTTGCGCCCGGTGTAGCCCTCGGCGATCATGCGGGCGATGGTCGTGGCCAGCTTTCCTTCGGCATCGAATTCCTGGCAGAAGGCGTCGTCGGCCGGCAGCAGGCGCAACATGCTTTCGTTGACGTGGGGGGCCAGGTCGATACCGGTGAGATCGATAAGGCCGAAAATGCCGGTGCGCGGGATGCCCATGGGCTGGCCCACGATGGCATCGGCTTCTTCGATGCTGAGACCCAGTTCGATGGCCTGGCTCATGGCCGTCGAGCTCCAGTAGATGCCGATGCGGTTGCCGATGAAGCCGGGCGTGTCCTTGGCCGTCACCACTTCCTTGCCCAGGCGCACGTCGCAGAAACTCTCGAGCGCCGCCAGCACCTCGGGCCGCGTGGCGGCACCGCCGACCAGTTCCAAAAGCCGCATGTAGCGCGGCGGATTGAAAAAGTGCGTGACCGCGAAGTCGGCGCAAAATTCGTCCGATTGGCCGCGGACGAGTTCCGCGAGCGGAATCGTCGAGGTGTTGGATGAGACGATCGAGCCCTTGCCGCGCACGGCGTCAACGCGTTTGTAGATATCGTGCTTGATCTCCAGGTTCTCGATCACGGCTTCGCAGATCCAGTCGCAATCGGCGAGTTTTTCCAGGTCGTCATCGAAATTACCGCACTCGATGAGGCGGGCGTTGCGTTTGTGCATGAAGGGCGCGGGGTTGTCCTTGAGCAGGCGCGCCACGGCGCCTTCGGCCACGGTATTTCGGTTCTCGGCGCCGTCCGGCACGATATCCAGCAGCACCACCGGCACTCCGGCATTGGCGACGTGGGCGGCTATGGCCGCGCCCATGACGCCGGCGCCGAGGACGCCGACTTTTGCGATCTCGGTCATGATCTGATCCTCCGGGCCGGCCGCTAGCAGGCTTCCATCAGCGTGGCGATGCCCTGGCCGCCGCCGATGCACTGGGTGGCCAGCGCCAGGCCCTTGCCCTCGCGCTTCATCAATTGCGCTGCCTTGCCGGTGATGCGGGCGCCGCTGGCGCCCAGGGGATGGCCCAGCGCGATGGCGCCGCCATCGAGGTTGATGCGCGTCTGATCCATGCCGGTTTCCTTGATCACCGCCAGCGACTGGGCGGCGAAGGCCTCGTTGAGCTCGATGACGTCGATCTCTCCGAGCTCGAGGCCGGCGCGCTCCAGGGCTTTTTCCGTGGCGCCCACGGGGCCGATGCCCATGATCTCGGGGGCACAGCCGGAAACCGCGATGGACTTGATGCGGGCGAGTTTTTCCAGGCCCTGGGCGTCGGCGTAGTCCTCGGCGCAGACCAGCACGGCGGCGGCGCCGTCGGTCAGCGGCGAGGAGGTGCCGGCGGTCACCGTGCCGGCCTGGTCGAAGGCCGGATCGAGGCCATCGAGGCCTTCCACGGTGGTCTCGGGCCGGATGCAGCCGTCCTGTTCGATGCGGTTGTTGCCGTCGACGATGGTGATGATCTCGTCGCTGAGCTTGCCGCCCTCACGCGCTGCCGCCGCCTTTTGATGGCTGGAGACGGCGAACTCCTGCTGTTCGGCACGGCTGAGCTCGTACTTCTTGGCCAGGTTCTCGGCCGTGATGCCCATGCCGATGTAGGCCTCGGGATAGTCGCCGTAAAGCCCGGGGTGGGGCGAGGGATTGAAGCCGCCCATGGGAATGCGGGTCATCGATTCGACCCCGGCGCAGATGAAGGCCTGGCCGGCGTTCATGCGGATGGCGCCGGCCGCCATGTGGATCGACTGCATTGACGAGCCACAAAAACGGTTGACCGTGGTGCCGGCGGCCGTCTCCGGCAGTTTGGCCAGGAAGCCCACCATGCGGGCGATGTTGAAGCCCTGTTCGCCCTCGGGCATGGCGCAGCCCATGATGACGTCCTCGATGTCGCCCGGGTTGATGCCCGAGCGCTCTACCAGGGCCTTGACGACCTGGGCCGCCAGCTCGTCGGGACGCATCTTGGCCAGCTCGCCCTTCTTGGCAGGCGCGAACGGCGAACGGGCATAGCCCGCGATAACCACGTTGTTCATTGCTCATTTCCTCCAACCGGTGTGGGCGCTGACGCTCAGGCGACGATGGCCAGTTTGAAGCCCTGCTCGATGGCCCGTCGGGCGTCGAGCTCGGCAGCTTCGTCGGCGCCACCTATGAGATGGGTCGTGATACCGGCCGCTTCAACGGCCTCTTGAAGTTCCCTGAGCGGTTCCTGCCCGGCGCAGACGACGATGGTGTCGACCTCGAGCAGGCGGCGCTCGTCGCCGGCCGTGAGGTGCAGGCCATCATCGTCGATGGCGTGGTAGGTGGCGCCGGGAATCATGGTGACGTTCTTCATCTGCAAGGCGGAGCGATGGATCCAGCCCGTCGACTTGCCCAAGCCGGCGCCGGGCTTGCCCGCCTTGCGCTGCAAAAGCGTAATCTCGCGTATCGGCGTGGCCAGGGCCGGCTGGGCCAGCAGGCCGCCGCGCTCGCCATAGCCCTGGTCGACGCCCCATTCGGCCATGAATTCGGCAAGCTCTGGCTCGCTCTCCTGGACCAGGAACTCGGCCACGTCGAAGCCGATGCCGCCGGCCCCGATGATGGCCACCCGCCGGCCCACCGGGCGGGCGTCTTGCAGCACGTCGACGTAGCTCAGCACCTTCGGATGGTCGATGCCGGGAAGGTCGGGCAGGCGTGGCGTCACCCCGGTGGCGATCACGACCTCGTCGAAAGCGCCGCCCGTCAGGTCCTCGGCCGTGGCGCGATGGCCCAATTTGAGGGTCACTTGGCTCAGCGCCAACTGGCGCTCGAAGTAACGCAGCGTTTCGGCATAGTCGGCCTTGCCCGGCACCTTGAGGGCCATGTTGAACTGGCCGCCGATGCGCGCGCCCGCCTCGAAAAGTGTCACATCATGGCCGCGCCCGGCAGCCGCAACGGCATAGCTGCATCCGGCCGGCCCGGCGCCGACCACGGCCAGGCGTTTGGGCCTCTCCGCCGGCGCCACCTCGATCTCGGTCTCGTGGCAGGCCAGCGGGTTGACCAGGCAACTGCAAATGCGGCGCTGGAAGATGAAGTCGAGGCAGGCCTGGTTGCAGCCGATACAGGTGTTGATCTCGTCGGCCCGGCCCTCGGCCGCCTTGTTGACGAAATCGGCATCGGCCAAAAATGGCCGGGCCATGGACACCATGTCGGCCTGGCCTTGGGCCAGCACCTGTTCGCCGACCTCGGGCGTGTTGATGCGGTTCGAGGTCACCAGCGGGATTCCGACCTCGCCCATCAGGCGCTCGGTGACCCAGGCCCAGCCGGCGCGGGGCACCATGTGGGCGATGGTCGGCACCCGGGCCTCGTGCCAGCCGATGCCGGTGTTGATCAGGGTCGCCCCGGCGGCCTCGATCTCACGCGCCAGGGCCACCACCTCGTCCCAGGTCGAGCCCTCATCCACCAGGTCGATCAGGCTGAGGCGGTACATGATGATGAAATCGGGGCCGGCGCGCTCGCGCACCCGGCGCACCACCTCGAGCGGGAAGCGGATGCGGCTCTCGAAGGGGCCGCCCCATTCGTCTTGGCGCTTGTTGGTGCGGCTGACCACGAACTGGTTCAAGAGATAGCCTTCCGAGCCCATGATCTCGACGCCGTCGTAGCCCGCTTGTTGGGCCCGGGCGGCGCAATCGGCGAAGTCGGTGAAGGTTTGTTCGATGTCTTCCGTGGTCATGGCGCGCGGCGTGTTGGCGTTGATGGGTGCGCGGATCTCCGAGGGCGCCACGGCGTCCTCGTGGTGGGCATAGCGGCCGACGTGGAGGATTTGCATGAGGATCTTGCCGTCCTCGGCATGGACGGCGTCGGCGATCAGCTTGTGATCGGCGATCTGGGCGTCGTCGATCAGCATGTTGCCGCCGGGCACGATGCAGCCAGCCAGGTTGGGGGCGATGCCGCCGGTCACGATGAGGCCGGCGCCGCCGCGGGCGCGCAGGCCGAAAAAACGGGCCATGCGGGGAAAGCCGCCGGGCGTTTCCTCGAGGCCGGTGTGCATCGAGCCCATCAGGACGCGGTTCTTCAGGCGGGTGTTGCCGAGATCCAGGGGGGCCAAGAGATGGGGATAGGGTGACGACATGGGGTTTCGCTCTCGTGCTCGGGGTGGTCGGGGTGAACGGTGCGGTCGCTGCCTCAGGCCTGGTTCGGCGCGCTCTCGAGATCCCGGGTGTCGCAGCCTTTGTCATCGAGATAGCGGATGATCATGGCACAACTTTCGTCGAGTTCGCCCAGCGCCTCGTCGATGTCGCGCCGTTGGCTCCGCAGGCTGGCCATGCGCTCCAGGCATTTGACGTGAAGCAGGCGCAACTGGGCCTCCTGGCCGTCGCCGATATCGTAGAGGTCGAGCATCTCCTTGATGTCGTCGAGCCGGAAGCCGAGCCTTTTTCCGCGCATGATGAGCAACAGGCGCGCCCGTTCGCGGCGCCCGTAGAGGCGGCCCTGGCCGTTGCGCCGGGGCTTGATCAGTTTCTTTTCCTCGTAGAAGCGGATGGCCCGCGGCGTGGTTTCGAACTCCTGGGCCAATTCACCGATGGTGTATGTTTTTTCGGTTTTTTCCACTGCCTATCCCCCGCGGATTGGAACCGGGCGTCTTGGTCGACCGGACCTTCGCGGCAACCCGAACAGCGCCTCGGCGGAGGCCTTCTGTATACCTTGACGTTTACGTTAACGTCAAGGTGTCTTGGGGGGCCTTTCCCGCCCTGTCGTAAGGCGCTTCGGAAACCTTCGATGCCTGGGCCGCGCGGGCCATGATCCGATTGCAAAACAGAATCGCGCCTACGTCCGACAGACTCTGCTAGGGTGCCGGTTCCGAAATTTCGCTGCTTTTCTTTCGATTTTCAGCGATCTCGACGGTGCGCGGACAGAACTGCTTGAGTGAGGCGAGGATGTCGGCAGCGGACTTGGTGCAACGGAAGCCGGGAGCGGAACTTGAATATCCTCGATCAGCGCGCGCGCTGGCGCGCCGAACGCCTGGCCATGGAGGGCGGTACCCGGGAATACAGTCCCGGCCGCAGCCGGTCGGTGCTCCATGTCCACATCTTCCAGAGCTTGCTGCTGGCGGTGGCGCTGCCGTTCAGACTGCTGGGCCTCTACGGTCGGGGTCGGCGCAATGCCCTCGATCTCGGACTGACGCGGCTCGACCTGGAATTCGCTGATCTGCCGGCCGACCTCGAAGGCTTCAGGATTCTTCATCTCAGCGACCTTCATGTCGATTACCTGCCCCAAGCAACCGCCGTTGCCACGTCGCTGGTGGCCGCGGTCGAGGCCGACCTCTGCGTCATTACGGGCGACTTTCTGGGTGACCCACAGAGTCCGCTCGGGAGCGTTCTGCCAGCCCTGGAAAAGTTGCTGGGCGCCATCTCGTCGCGCCACGGTGTCATCGCCGTGCTTGGCAACCACGACCGGGCCGAGCTGGTGGAATCGTTGGAGGCTCTCGGTGTGCGTGTGCTGCTCAACGAAACGCGAAGCATTGCCGTCGGCGAGAGCTGTCTCAGCATCTGCGGAACCGACGACGTGAACAGGTACTATACCCCGGCCGCCGCCGGGGCGTTCGGCCGGGCCGCGCCCGGGTTCGGCCTGGCGCTGGTGCACTCGGCCGACCTCGCCCCAGAGGCCGCCGCCGCCGGCTTCCGGCTCTATCTCTGTGGCCACACCCATGGCGGCCAGATTTGCCTGCCCGGCGGCCGCGTCATCATCAGCCGCCAGGACTGTGGGCGGCGCTTTGCATCCGACCTCTGGCGCCAGGGCGCCATGACCGGCTACACCAGCCGCGGCGTCGGCACCGCCTCGTTGCCGCTGCGATTCAACTGTCGGGGCGAGGTGGCGCTGCTGGAGTTGCGGCGACCCGCCAACGCCTGATCCTGCCGTGCCGAGACCTTCGGCATCTGCTATTGTCGGCGGCGCCGGCAGCGGAAGACCAACATGAACTCTCGAGCCGAGAACCCCTTCGCCGATCTCACCTTTGAGAGCTTTCGCCGCCTGGCGGGCGATCCGGGCCTGAGCAAGTACGGCCGGATCGGCTTTCCCGATTCATACCGTGAAGGCCATGAAGAGGCTATTTTCGCCGACCTTCGGGCCAAACTGCCAAGGCTGGAGGAGCCTGGCCGCACGGTCCTCGATATCGGTCCGGGCTGTTCCGACCTGCCGGCCATGCTGATCGAACTTTGCCGCCAAAGGAGCCATCATTTGCTGCTGGCCGATTCGGACGAGATGCTGGCCCATCTTCCCGACCACGAATTCGTCACCAAGGTGGCGGGTCGCTTTCCCGACACGGCCGCAGCCCTGACTGCCGCGGTCGGCGGCGTTGACGTCATTATTTGCTACAGCGTTTTGCAATACGCCTTCGCCGACGGCCATCATCTCGCCTTTTTCGACGCGGCGCTGGGCCTGCTCGCGCCCGGCGGCGAGATGCTGA
>JASLXG010000177.1 GCA_030740435.1 Alphaproteobacteria bacterium
CGCAACAATCCTACAAACCCTGCCCCTGACCGACGACTGCATATTCCCGATCTCTCCAGTGGCTGTCAGGATGGCCTGGGACCGGATGATCAAGCGGGCTGGGATTGTAGGTCTGAGGTTCCATGACCTGCGGCATGAGGCGGTGTCACGCTTCTTCGAGCTGGGCCTGTCCGTGCCAGAGGTTGCCTTGATCTCGGGGCACAAGAACCCGGTGGTTTTGCTCCGCTATACGCATCTGCGTGCCCAGGACTTGGTGGCGAAGTTGGGGTAGTGGTGCGAACCAAACAGAAGAGACCTTCTGTTTGGTGTCTTGCGCACCACGATACTTAAGAATCTAGTGGCCTTTCGATTCTACCGGATGGGCACCATCCGTTAGAATCGGACCACTAGCGCTAGCAGCACGATCTGCATCATGACGACCACGACGATGGGGGCGACGTCGAACGAGGTGGCGAACTCGAGCAACCCGGCCGAGGCGCCTGAGAAGGCCAGGAGCTGCGAAAAGGCCGTCGAGCCGGTCAGGATCATGAACATCATGACCGTGGTGGTCAGCGTCGACAGCAGCGCCTCCTTGGCGATGTCCCAAGTGAGGCCGCGATAAAGCGCCGCCAGGACGAAGGCTCCGATGGTTCCCAGCGCCGCCGATTCGGTTGGTGTGGCGACGCCCATGAGGATCAGCCCGATAACCAGAAAGACGATGGCGGCCAGGGGGAAGACGTATTTCAAGGTGTCGCGGATCTTGGGCCAGAGCTGTTTGTCGCCGGTCTGGTAGACGGGTGCCAGTTCGGGCTGCAGGCTGCAGCGGATCATGATGTAGGCGGTGTAAAGGACGGCCATCAACAAGCCGGGAATGACGATGCCCATAAGAAAGCCGCCCACCGAAAAATTGCCGATGGCGGCCAGCAGCACGCCCAGCGCCGAGGGCGGGATCATGATGGCCAGGCCACCCGAGCCCAGGATGGGGCCCAGCGTCATGGGCTTTTTGTAGCCCCGTGCCTCCATGTCGGGCACCAGGATCTTGCCCAGCATGGCGGTGCCGGCCATGGCCGAGCCGGTCAGTGTGGCGAACATGGTGCCGCCGCCCACCGCCATCAGGCTGAGGCGGCCGGGAATGCGGCCCATCCAGCTGTCCAGTACGTCCATCTGCTTGGCGGCGATGCCGGAGCGGAACTTGATCTCGCCCATCAAAATAAAGAGCGGCACCGGCAGGATGGTGAAGTGCGTTACCGAGGCCATCACCGAAAGTGTCAGTTGCGTCAGTTCGGCGGCGCCGTTCCACAACAGAAAGGCACCCACCACGTTGATGGAGAGAAAGGCGAAGGCCACGGGCAGACCGATGGCCAGCAGCACCATCAGGGCCGCGAAGATGATCAGCAGGGTGAGCCACCACTCCATCTCAACCCGCGGCCCGCCAGTGTTCCAGCCCCAGGCGGCAGAACCGCAGGCATGGCTGGCCGTACGGCCAGTCATGCCTCCAAGCGCAACTTGTCCCTAATTTCCCTGTCTCACATCAGGGGTACAGTCCAATGGTGTCCCTGCTGCAACCGGAAAATCCAGAGAGCCAGGACCGGTCAATCCATTTTATGACGCAGTAGGAATAATTCCCGTTGTGCCTTCCTGGCTCGCGCTCGGCGTTTGATTGCTTCTCCGCCGAAATTGACGGGATCGCCACTCTGACGGCCCAACTCGATCTCGCGGCGCAATGCCCAAAGCCGGGTCTCTCTATCTTCAGGCAAACGCAATCCTCCTCGTTGCCAACTCTATCCCGGAAACCGAGCCGTGGCCGTTCCCAACCCCTGGATATCGATCTCAACCACGTCACCGACCGCCACCCATTTGGTTTCGACCAGGCTGCCGAGCAGCACGAAATCCCCGGCCCGCAGACTCCGGCCGCGCTCGGCGCGGGCGTTGGCGAGCCACACCAGGGCCTCCAGGGGATGACCCAGGATGTCGCGGCCGAGCCCTGTGCCCACCACCTCGCCGTTGATCGCCATGCTGCCTTCGAGGGCCGCCGGATCGAGGCCGGCCAGCGGATGGGCGCTGCCCAGTACGCAGCCGGCGCCGAAAAAGTCGTCGGCCACCAGGCTGGGGGCATCGAGGGCGCGGAAGTCGGCATAGCGGTCGTCGACCACCTCGATGGCCGCCATGATGCCGCCCACGGCAGCCGCCACCATCTGGCGGTCGTAGGGCGCGTTGGCGGCGGGCAGGTCGGTGACCAAATTTACCGCCAGTTCGCATTCGACGCCGACGTGGTGGAAGCGGGCGTGGGGAAAGCTGTCCTCGCCCAGGCCCACGGTGTGGCCGAAGATGTGGCCGGCACAGGGGTGGTCGATCTCGAGATACGCCTGCATGACCGGCGTCGTGCAGCCGATCTTGTAGCCCGCCACCGGCCCCATGCCGGCCGCCGTCAGCAGCGGCGCCAGGGCCTCCTGGATGCGATAGGCATCCGATTCGCTCCCCGGCCGGCAATCGTCGGGCAATGCCGCGAGCGGTATGGGCTTGAGGCGGTTGTCGCGAAAAAGCTCCGCCGCCCGATTGATGGCTTCCTGGTCCATGAAGCTGCTCCCGTTCAGCCACCGGTAAATTTCGGCGGCCGCTTTTCGAGGAACGAATTGACCCCTTCGGCGAAGTCGGCCGAGTGGCGGGTGAGCAACCCCTGGTCCAAATCCATGACACTGACGGCGCGGTCCAGCGCCGCCGTGGCGGCGTTGATGCCCTGCTTGCACATGCGCACCTGCACCGGCGGCATGGCGGCGATGACCTGGGCCATCTCCAGCGCTTTCGCCAAGGTCTGCCCGTCCGCCGTCACCTCGTCGACCAGGCCCCAATCGCGCGCCATCTCGCCCCGCAGCTTCTGCGCCATGATGACGAAGCGCTTGGTCCGCGAAGGGCCCATGAGGGCCGCGAAACGGGGCAGCGAGCCCCACGACATGTTCATGCCGCGCTCGATCTCGGGCACGTACATGGTGCCCTTTTGGCCCAGCACGCGGTGGTCGCAGGCCGTCGCCAGGACCACGCCGCCGCCGATGCACCAGCCCTCGACGGCGGCGATGGTGACCGGTTCAAGCTCCTCCCAGGCGCGGCACATGCGCGGTCCCGCCTGGGCTGCGCGCCGCCAGGTGGCCAGCCCGGCCTCGCGCATCTCCTCGCTCTCGGGGTCCTTGAGATCAAATCCCATGCTGAAGACCTCGGGCCTGCCGGTCAGCACGATGGCCGAGAGTTCGGTGTCCTCGTCGAGGCTTCTGGCGGCGGCGCCGATGTTGCGCATCAGTCGGTGCGACAAGGCGTTGATGCCGTCGCCACGGTCGAAACGCACGATGGCGATGCGACCGTCGCGTTCGATGGATATGTGTTCGAGTTCCACGCTGGGCTCCGTTGGTTGTTGGTTCATTCGGAAGTCGCCTCAGCCACCGCCAGGATGCGGTACATCGATCTCAGCACCGGCTTTTCGATCAGTTTGCCGTCGATCACCACCAGGCCGCCGTCGGCTTCTTCGAAGGCCTTGACGATGCGCCGGGCGCGCTCCACGGCTTCCGCGTCGGGGCTGAAGCAGTCGTTAATCGTAGCGATCTGCTTGGGGTGGATGGAGGCCTTGCCGGTAAAGCCCAACGCCCGGCTGGCCGCCGCCTCGCCGGCCAGGCCCTCGGCATCGTCGAGGTCGAGCCAGGGCACGTCGATGAGGTCGAGGCTGGCCCCGGCGGCGGCATGGACCAGGCGCTGGCGGGCATAAAGCAGTGGCTGCCACTGGCCCTCGACGCGCAACTCGGCCGACATGTCGACACCGCCGAACAACAGCGAATCGATACGTTCGCTGGATCTGGCGATGTCGCGGCAGACCGCCAGGCCCTCGTTGGTTTCGATGATGACGTGGAAGCGGATCTGGGGGTGGTGCGGCGCCAACAGCTCGTCCAAGAGCTTCACTTCCTCGGCCGATTTCACTTTCGGCAACATCAATGCCCGGGGCGGCGACGGGCTCTCGATGATGGCCAGCAGGTCGCTGAGGCCGGCGGGCTCGCGCGGGCTGTTGATGCGCACCATGGGCTCGACCCGGTCCATGTCGCCGAGATCCGCGAACAATTCGAACGTGCGCGCCCGGGCCGCGTCCTTCTGGTCCGGCGCGATAGCGTCTTCGAGGTCGAGGCAGACGATGTCGGCGCCGCTCTTGCAGGCCTTGGCGAACATCTCGGGCTTGATGCCGGGGGCGAAGATCAGGCTGCGGCGGGGGCGAAGTTTGCGCTCGGACATGGGGATTTCCTGGGCCGGTGGCTCGGCCATACCTATTGAACTTGACCTACTCTAAAGCTCCGGGTGCCGTTGGTGCCAGTCGGTTGCTCCCTCATAGGCCGCGGCGACCGCCAGCGGCTCCGCCTCGCCGAAGGCCCGGCCGACGATCTGCAAGCCGATGGGCAGGCCCTGGGCGGTAAAACCACAGGGTAGCGAAAGGGCCGGGTGTCCGGAGAGGTTGAAGGGAACCGTGTTGCGATTGCGTAGCGGTCCGTGCTCGGGCGGCGTGTCGTCGATGGGTGTTGCCGCCACCGGCACGGTCGGCATGATCAGGGCATCGAAGTCGGCGAACAGGTTCTCGACGTCCGCGGCGAAGCCCTGGCGAAAGCGCTGGGCCTGGACGTAGTCGGCCGCCGGATAAAGGCTGCCGACCATGAAGCCGCCGCGCAGCTCGTCGCTAAAGAGCTCGGGCCGTTGCCGCAGATCGGCGCCGTGCAGCGCCGCACCCTCGCTGCCCATGATGATGGTGCCGGCGGCGAAGGAGACCTCGAGGTCGGGGATCGTGGTTTCCGCGACATTGGCGCCCAGGCTTTCGAAGAGCGCCGCCGCGGCCTCGACGGCGGCGCTCACTTCGGGCTCGCAATCGGCGAAGAAAAAATCCCGCACCAGGCCGATGCGGGTGCCATCGGCACCGCGCTCCAGCCCTTTGCTGTAGTCGGGCACCGGCCGCTCGACACTGCATTCGTCGCGGGAATCAAAGCCCGCCAGGACCTGCAGCAGGGCCGCCGCATCGGCCACCGTGCGGCTCATCGGCCCGACGTGGTCCATGGTCCAGCTAAGCGGCAGGGCACCGAACTTGCTGACCAGGCCGAAGGTCGGCTTGAGGCCGACGATGCCGCAGCATGCCGCCGGTTGGCGGATCGAGGCACCGGTGTCGCTGCCCAGCGCCCCGAAGGCCAGGCCGCCGGCCACCGCCGTGGCCGAGCCGCCGCTCGATCCGCCGGCATGGCAGGCCGGGTCGAAGGCGTTGCGCACGGCCCCGAAATGCGCATTACCGCTGGTCGTGCCATAGGCCAGCTCGTGTAAATTCGTCTTGCCGACGATGACGGCACCGGCGGCGCGCAGCTTTTCCACCGCCGCGGCGTCGTGGTCCGGCACCCAGTCGGCATGGATCAGCGAGCCCAACGTCGTGCGCACGCCCTTCGTGGCGTAGAGATCCTTGGGCCGCCAGCGGAATGCCGTGCAAGGGGCCCAGATAAAGCCCGGCGGCGATCTGGCGCTGGGCCCGGTCGGCCTCGAATAGGGCGCTTTCCGCCATTACCGTAATAAAGGCGCTGAGCGTCTCGTTGTGCCGGGCGATGCGGTCCAGGGTGGCCTGGGTCAAATCGACGGGCGAGATCTCGCCGCTGGCGATGCCTGGCGCCAGGTCGCCGATGCTGCTGTAGGCGCGGCCGATCTCAGTCACCGCGACCGGCCCCGGTGGGAACGCGAAAGATCGGCGCCATGGCAGTGCCGCTCTGCCGCTGCGACCACTCGCGCAGCAAGCGCAGGCAGCGCAGCATGGTGGGAAAACGGATACCGGCGGTGGCGATCTCGTCTGGGCTCAACTCACGGCCCAGCAGCTCACGGGCCTGGGCCTGCAATTCGGTCTGGGGATCATGGTTCATCGCAGCCACCTCCGCTGATCGCTCCAAGGAGCGCCAGTATCCGGTGGCGACCGGGCCGAAACAAGAGCCGCGGGCTTCTGCCGGTCGGCGTTCTCGGGCATGCTCGGCCGATGTCCGATGTTTTGCGGCAAATCGACGACGAGGTGCGCAGGCGCGATTACGAACGCTATCTCTGCGGCCATCTGGCGCCGGCGGCGTTGCGCCCGGGATTCCATGCGGTTCTCGCCTTCAACATCGAGCTGGCGGCGGCCCAGCGCCTGCAGGAGCCCCTGCTGGGCGAAATCCGCCTGCAGTGGTGGCGCGATTGCCTGGCCGCCACGCCGGACGGCGGCCCAGCGGCCGGCCATCCCCTGGCCACGGCACTGGCCGGACTGATGGCCGAAGACCGCCTCTCGTTCCAGCGCCTGTCGGCGCTGATCGAGGGAAGGGCGGCCGAGCTCGATTCCCAGCCACCGGCCGACCTGCCGGCGCTGCTGGCCCGGGCCGATGCCACGGCCGGCAATCTCAACGGTCTCTTGCTGGAGCTTCTGGGCTGTGACGGGGATTTGCCGGCCGGCCGGGCCGTGGCCCGGGCCTGGGCGTTGCTGGGGGTGCTGCGCAACCTGCCGTTCGAGGCCGCCGAAAGGCGAAGTCGCTTGGCACCGGCCGCCAAGGCGCTTTGCGAAGAAGCCCGCCGCTGCCTCTCGGAGGCCCGATCATTGCGCTCCGGCACCCCGAGGGCGGCCCTGCCGGTGCTGATGTGCGGCGTGTTGGCCGAAGGCTACGCCCGGCGCCTGGCCCGGGCCGGCTTCGATCCCTTTGCCCTCGACCTGCGGCGGCCGGCGGCTTGGGACCTGACGCGTTTCTACGTCAGGGCCAAGCTGGGCCGCTATTGAGGGAAGTTTGGGGAAATCGCCTGGCCACCCGCTCCCCCGGGGGTCAGGCGTTGGCCAGGTTTTCCGCCGCGAAGTCCCAGTTCACCAAATGATCCAGGAACGCCTTGACGTAGTCCGGCCGGCGGTTCTGGAAGTCCAGGTAATAGGCGTGTTCCCAGACGTCGATGGTGATCAGCGGCGTCTGGCCGCTGGTGATCGGGGTTTCGGCGTTGGCCGTCTTGACCACCTTCAGCGCGCCCCCATCGGAGACCAGCCAGGCCCAGCCCGAGCCGAACTGGGTGGCGGCGGCCGTGGCGATCTCCTCGGCGAACTTGTCGTAGCTGCCGAAGGCGGCATCGATGGCGCTGGCCACGGCGCCCGAGGGACTGCCGCCGCCGCCCGGCTTCATGCTGTTCCAGTAGAAGGTGTGGTTCCAGACCTGGGCGGCGTTGTTGAAGAGCCCGGCCTTGGCGGCGTCGCCGGCGCTGCCGCGGATGACGTCTTCCAGCGAGGCTTCGGCCAGGGCCGAATCCTTGGTCAGGTTGTTCAGGTTGGTGACGTAGGTGTTGTGGTGTTTGCCATGGTGGAAACCCAGCGTTTCCGCCGAAATGTGGGGTGCCAGTGCGTCTGCCGCGAAGGGCAGGGCAGGGAGTTCGAAGGCCATGCGGTGTCTACCTCGTTGATTGAATGCGGACCCGGTCGGGCTGTACGAACAAGGGATATAGAAACCCAAAGTGCAATAGCAACCTACGCCTCCACGCAAACCGGTGGGCGCCGGTCGGCCCAGGGCCGGGCCGCCTCGAGCTGGCCGGCGATGCGGAAAAGCGTTGCCTCGTCGCCGTAGCGGCCGACTACATGCACACCGATGGGCAATCCCTGGTCGTTCCAATGCAGCGGCAGCGACACATGGCCGGCTGGCCGGTGACGTTGCACATCAGCGTGAAGCCGGTGTACTGGCAAAGGCGCGTGACGTAATCCCGGGGATCGTCGGGAGTGTAGGCGAAGTAGCCCAGCGGCACCGGCGGCACGGTCTGCGTCGGTGTGATCATGGCGTCGAAATCGGCGAAGAAGCGGGCCACGTCGCGGCTCAGGGCATGCAGGTCCTGGACCGCCATCAGATACTCGGCTGTGGTTTGCTCGCGGGCGTGCAGGTAGGTGGCCCAGGTGGCGGGTTCGAAATCCTCTTCCTTGGGTGTGAGATCGAGCCGCCGTGCCCAGTCGTCGACGACCCAACCGAGAAAGCCGGTCCAGGCATCGCCGAAGCGCCTGACCATGCGCATGCCGTCGATTTCTGGCGCCGCCTCGACGACCTCGTGGCCGAGCTCGGCACAGAGCAGCGCCGTTTGCTCGGCGGCTTTGGCGCAATCGGCATGCACTTCGGCGCCCGTCAGCGGCCTGGTGTTGAGGGCGATACGCAAGCGCCCGGGATCGCTGTCGACCTCTTCCAGGTAGGGGCGTTCGGGGGGGGCGGGTAGTAGGGATCTCCCACCATCGGACCCGAAGTGGCGTCGAGCAGGGCCGCGCTGTCGCGCACGCTTCGCGTCACGGCGTGCTCGGCGGCCAGGCCGCAGCTGGCCTCGCCGTAGTCCGGTCCCAAGGTGTTGCGCGCCCGCGTCGGCTTCAGGCCGAAAAGGCCGCAACAGGAGGCCGGCATGCGGATCGAGCCGCCGCCGTCGTTGGCATGCGCCATGGGCACGATGCCGGCCGCCACCGCCGCCGCCGAGCCGCCGCTCGAGCCGGCCGTCGTGCGGCTGGTATCCCAGGGATTGCAGCTGGCGCCGAAGGCCGTGGGTTCGGTGGTCGGCAGCAAACCGAACTCCGGCGTATTGGTCTTGGCCACGATGATCAGTCCCGCCGCTCTCTGGCGCACCACCAGTTCGCTGTCCTTCGGCGACGTGTAGCGGCCCTTGAGGTAGTTGCTGCCCTCGGCCATGGGCACGCCGCCGTACTCGGCCATCAGGTCCTTGAGCAGGAACGGCACCCCGGCGAAGGGCCTGGCGCCCAAGGGTTTTTGGGCCTCGGCCCGGGCCTCGTCGTACATCGGCCGGATCACGGCATTGAGGGTCGGGTTCAGGGCTTCGATGCGGGCGATGGTGGCATCGACCAGTTCCAGCGGCGATATTTTTTTCGCACGCACCAGGTCGGCGAGGGCCAGGCCGTCGAGCCAGGCGAGGTCGGCGAGGGTTGTCATGAGGCGCTCCGGGCCAGGGGGTTAAACAGGGGTTGCATCTTGAGCCAATCGTCGAGGTCGGCCAAGGCGCGCCGCGCTTGGGCCGGTTTGCGCTGCTTCTTGCCGAGCTTTTCGGCGAGCGGCGGAAAGAGCCCGAAATTGACGTTCATGGGCTGAAAGTTGGCGCTCTCGGCACCGCCCGTAATGTGGCCCAAAAGGGCGCCGAGAGCCGTTGTCGGGGGTGGCGGAGAGGTAGGCCGGCCGAGCCGCTCGGCGGCCGCAAAACGTCCGGCCAGCAGACCCATGGCGGCGCTCTCGACGTAGCCCTCGACGCCTGTGATCTGGCCGGCAAAGCGGAGCCTGGGCTCACTTTTTAGCCGCAATTCCTGGTCTAGAAGCCGGGGACTCTGGATAAACGTGTTGCGATGAACGCCGCCCAGGCGGGCGAACTCGGCGCCTTCCAGCCCCGGGATCAGGCGGAAGACGCGGACCTGTTCGCCGTGCTTCAGCTTGGTCTGGAATCCGACCATGTTGTAAAGCGTGCCCAGCGCATTGTCCTGGCGCAACTGGACCACGGCATGGGGGCGGTCCGGGTTGTGGGGGTTGGTCAGCCCCACCGGCTTGAGGGGACCGAAGCGTGGCGTCTCGGATCCCCGTTCGGCCATCACCTCGATCGGCAGGCAGCCCTCGAAATAGGGTGTTCCCTTCTCGAATTCGTGGAAATCCGCGCGCTCGGCGGTCAGCAGCGCGGCGATGAAGGTTTCGTATTGGGCATGGCTGAGCGCGCAATTGAGATAGTCCCGGCCGTTACTTTCGGGACCGCTGGCCTTGTCGTAGCGCGATTGAAACCAGGCCTTGTCGAAATCGATGCTATGGCGGTGAACAATGGGCGAGATGGCGTCGAAAAAAGCCAGCGCACGCTGGCCCGTGAGCTCGGCGATGGCGTCGGCCAGGGCGTCCGAGGTCAGCGGCCCGCTGGCCACGATGACCGAGGACCAGTCGGCGGCGGCGGGCGCGAGATCGGTCACCTCGCCGCGGGCGATCTCGACCAGCGGCTCGGCTGCCAGCGCCGCCTCGACGGCCGCCGAGAAGCCCTCGCGGTCGACCGCCAAAGCGCCGCCGGCCGGCACCCGGCAGCCGTCGGCGGCCTGCATGATCAGCGAGCCCGTGCGGCGCAATTCCTCGTGCAGGAGGCCGACGGCGTTGTTCTCATGATCGTCGGAGCGCAGCGAGTTTGAACAGACCAGTTCCGCCAGCCCGGCCGTGACGTGGGCCCCGGTGCCGCGTTCCGGGCGCATCTCGTGCAGCACCGCCGGCACGCCGGCCCGGGCCAGCGCCCAGGCCGCCTCGCTGCCGGCCAGGCCGCCGCCGATGACGTGTACGGGTGCAGGCGCGCTCATGGCCCTGGCATAGGTCGAATGCCGGGCCCTGTCCAGGACTACAATTGACGCTGCGAGGCCGTCGTGGAATGATAATTATCTGCACCGTCGCGAAGGGAAGTTCGTCATGGCCAGACTACTTGCAACCGCGTTGTGCGCTGCCGGGCTGGTGGCCTTGGGCTTGCCGGCCGCCGCTGCACCGCAGATCCTGGCTCTGGTGGCCGCCAACGAAGCCGTGCCGCTAAGCTGCCAGGCCGGCGAATGCAGCGCCGAATTCACCGCCATCTGCCTGCAGGAGTGGCGCTCTTCGCCGGTCGCCGGTCAACGCTATCTGGCCCAGGGCGGCGAGGGCATCCGCGTCACGGCCCGGCTACGCCAGGGCGACACCATGGAGTTGCCCGCCGAGGCGCTTAGCATCACCGCCGCGCGAGGCCATTCCGCCGTCAAGATGTCGCTGACAGGCGCCTATCTTCACGACCGAGGCATCGCCGATGTGGCCGTGATCGTCGGTGCCAACGTCTCGCTGGTACCCGAGCCCGTGCCCGGCGACAAGCAGCCCCAGTCGGCGCAGGACATCGCCGTCGCCACCGGCCCGCTGTGCGCCTGGCGGCGGCCCGCCTCAGGTCCCAGGGCGAGAGCCACGTGGCCGCCAGCGCGGTCTTGAACCGCCTGGTCAACGCGCTGCCGCCGCTGGGCCGCACGAGCGAAGCCCGCCGCGCCGGTGTCTGGGCCAAAACCATGGGAGAGAGCATCCCCCCGGGTGCCGATCTGGCGCGCCAAACCCTCAAGCGCTGCCAGGACCTGACGATCGCCAGCTATGGCTCGCTGCGCCAGTGCCTGGGGTCCTACCACGACATCTTCATCGGCCGGCTCAACAACGACTACTGGACGGCGGTCAAGACGGGGAGTTAGGGGCGAATCAAGCCCGTTTGCGTTTGCGCCTGCCGTTGTTGGCGACTTTGGGTTTGGCCGACTTGCGTTTGGCCGCCCTGACTGTCGGCCGGCCGGGCTCCAAACGAATCGGCGTGACCGAGCCGCCGGCCTCGGCCCGTTTGGCGCGGGCCAGGTATTCCTTGAGGTACTGCCCGGTATAGGACTTTTTCGCCCGCGCCACCTGTTCCGGGGTGCCCTGGGCGACGATCTTGCCGCCGCCGTCGCCGCCCTCGGGGCCGAGATCGACGACCCAGTCCGCCGTCTTGATGATTTCCAGGTTATGCTCGATGACGACCACCGTGTTGCCGGCATCGACCAGCGCGTGCAGCACCTTGAGGAGGCGGCGTACGTCCTCGAAATGCAGCCCCGTGGTGGGCTCGTCGAGGATATAAAGAGTCTGGCCGGTGGCGCGCCGCGAAAGCTCCTTGGCCAGCTTGACGCGCTGCGCCTCGCCGCCCGAAAGCGTCGTCGCGGGCTGCCCCAGGTGGATGTAGCCCAGGCCCACCCGGGCCAGCGTGGCGAGCTTGTCGCGGATTGTCGGCACGGCCGAAAAGAATTCCACTCCTTCCTCGACTGTCATATCAAGAACATCGGCGATCGATTTGTTTTTGAATGAGATTTCTAGTGTCTCTCGATTGTAGCGTCGGCCCTTGCAGACGTCGCACTGGACGTAGACATCGGGCAGGAAATGCATCTCGATCTTGATCAGGCCGTCGCCCTGGCAGGCCTCGCAGCGGCCGCCCTTGACGTTGAAGGAAAAGCGTCCGGGCTTGTAGCCCCGGGCCCCCGATTCGGGGAGATTGGAGAACCAGTCGCGGATCGGTGTGAAGGCGCCGGCATAGGTGGCCGGGTTGGAGCGCGGTGTGCGGCCGATGGGCGACTGGTCGATGTCGACGATCTTGTCGAGGTATTCCAGGCCCTCGATGGCCTTGTGCTTGCCGGGATGGACGCGGCTGGCGTTGAGGCGCCGGGTCACGGCTTTATAGAGCGTCTCGATGATCAGCGTCGACTTGCCGCTGCCCGAAACCCCGGTGACGCAGCAAAAAACGCCCAGCGGCAGCGTCAGGGTCAAGTTGGCGAGGTTGTTTTCCGTGGCGTCCACGACGCTGAGCGTCTGCCCCGGGTGGCCCTCGCGGCGCAGCGCCGGCAGCGGCACCTGGCGGGCGCCGGTGAGGTACTGGCCGGTCAGGCTGGCCGGCGTCGCCATGATCTGCTTGGGCGTGCCCTGGGCCACCACGTTGCCGCCGTGGATGCCGGCCGCCGGTCCCATGTCGATGACGTGATCGGCATGCAGCACGGCTTCCTCGTCGTGCTCCACCACCAGTACGGAATTTCCCAAATCGCGCAGCCGCTTGAGGGTCTCCAACAGCCGCGCATTGTCGCGCTGATGCAGCCCGATCGAAGGCTCGTCGAGCACGTAGAGCACGCCGGTGAGGCCCGAGCCGATCTGCGAGGCCAGCCGAATGCGCTGGCTCTCGCCGCCCGAAAGCGTGCCCGAACGGCGGCTCAGCGTCAGGTACTCGAGACCCACCTTGACCAGGAACCCGAGGCGTTCGTTGATCTCCTTGAGGATGCGTTCGGCGATCTCGAGCTGTTTGGCGCCGAGCTGCCCAGGCAGTTCGAGAAACCACTCGTGCACCGCCGCCACCGACATTTCCGTCACCTGGCTGACGTGCAGGCCGGCGATCTTGACGGCCAGGGCCTCGGGCTTGAGGCGGTCGCCATTGCAGGCCTCGCAGGGCGCCGTGCTCTGGTAGCGGCTCAATTCCTCGCGTAGCCACGAGGAATCGGTGTCGCGCCAGCGCCGCGCCAGGTTGGGAATGACGCCCTCGAAGGGCTTGAAGGTGGAATAGCTGCGGTTGCCGTCGTTGTAGGTCATGGTCACCGGCTCGTCGCCGCTGCCCTGCAAGATGCCGCGCTGTGCTTCCTCGGGCAATTCCTCCCAGGGCGTGCTGGGTCTGGCGCCGAAATGCGCCGCCAGGCTGTCCAGCGCCTGGACGTAGTATTGCGAGGACGAGCGCGACCAAGGTGCGATGGCGCTGTTCAGCGCCAGGCGCTCGTCCGGCACCACCAGGTCGGCGTCGAAGTACATGCGCGTGCCCAGGCCGTCGCAGCTGGGGCAGGCGCCGAAGGGGTTGTTGAAGGAAAAGAGGCGGGGCTCGATCTCTTCTATGGTGAAGCCCGACACGGGGCAGGCGAATTTGGCCGAAAACATAGTGCGCTCGCCGCTGTCGGCGTCTTCCGCCACCAGCAGGCCGTCGCTTTCGCCGAGCGCCGTCTCGATGCTGTCGGCCAGTCGCTGGGCCATGCCGTCGCGCACCACCAGGCGGTCGACCACGACTTCGATATGGTGCTTGAATTTTTTGTCCAGCGCCGGCACGTCGGCGATTTCGTAGTGTTCGCCGTCGACCTTGAGGCGCTGAAAGCCGCGCTTTTGGAGGGCCGCCATTTCCTTGCGGTATTCGCCCTTGCGGCCGCGCACGATGGGGGCCAGCAGATAGAGCCGCGTGCCTTCCGGAAGCTCGGCGATGCGGTCGACCATCTGCGACACCGTCTGGCTCTCGATGGGCAGCCCGGTGGCCGGCGAATAGGGCACGCCGATGCGGGCGAACAAAAGCCGCAAATAGTCGTAGATCTCGGTCACCGTGCCCACCGTCGAGCGCGGATTGCGCGACGTCGTCTTCTGCTCGATCGAAATGGCCGGCGACAGGCCCTCGATGGATTCGACGTCCGGCTTCTGCATCAGCTCGAGGAACTGGCGGGCATAGGCCGACAGGCTCTCGACATAGCGCCGCTGGCCCTCGGCGTAGATGGTGTCGAAGGCCAGCGAGGACTTGCCCGAGCCCGACAGGCCGGTGATCACCACCAGCTTGTCGCGCGGGATGTCGAGGTCGACGCCCCGCAGATTGTGCTCCCGGGCGCCGCGAATGCTGATGGTCTTTTGCATGGAATCCTGGGGCATAATAATACGAAATCCGAATGGATCATTCGGATTTCGTATTATTATCTTTTTTTGACCCTCACCGGGCGCGCGCTCCGCGCGCTTGGCCTCCGCCCCCGTTCCGGGGGCGGCTTATTTTTGATTTGTGCTTTGTTATTTTGTGCAACGGGAGCGACCGCGACCCGCCGCTACTGCGGCGCCCCCGCGCAGGCTGCGGAGCCGCCGTGAGCGAAGTTTTGTAGCTCCTCACCGGGCGGGCGCATCCGCGCCCTTGGCCTCCGCCCCCCCGCTGGGGGGCGGCTTAGAGCCGATGCCACGTGTGGTTTTTTCTGCTTGGCCTTGGTGCAAC
>JASLXG010000178.1 GCA_030740435.1 Alphaproteobacteria bacterium
TCGGCACCATCAAGGGAGAGAATAAAATGCACCGCATCATGCCCATCAAGCAAACCAGACGGACGAAACTGACCGCTAACTCCAATAAACTGTAACCTATGTCATGACGAAAAACTGTTACCCATGTTGAGAGGCGGGCACCGGGCGATTCCAACAAAAATTGAAATGCCCTGAGGTGCGTCAAGGCCCCTGAATGCGACTCTATGCCGCACATGCGGCGGTCGAATTCCGATCCAGGCGTTGCCGGATCGAGCTAGAGTGGCAACCATGCGCCAGCCCCGTGCCACGGCCAATGTCGCCATTCTGGCTCCGCTCATCGCCATCGCGGTGGTGTTGCTGATCGGCCTGACGGGGGCGCTGATTTCGTGATCCGGCGAGGCTGCCGGCTGCCGCCCGTCCAGCCAAGCCGGCAAGCTCGATATCCTGTAGAACGCTCGCCCCGGACCTCGAGCTTATGATTCAGGCTTGGGTGTCGACGTTGCCGCCGGGGGCGGCTTCCGGCGCTGCCTCGCTTTCCTCGGCAGCGGCTGGCGCTCCGCCGTTTGCTTCCACGGCTTCCTCGGCTTCGTCGGCTTCGTCGGCGGCCTCGGCCGGCGCCTTGGCGATACCCACCATGGCCGGACGCAGCAGCCTCTCGTTGATGACGTAGCCGGGCTGCATGACCTGGACCACGGTGCCCGGTGCGGCGTCGGCGTCGGGCACCTCGAACATGGCTTGATGGAGGTTGTGGTCGAACTTCTCGCCCAGCGGCTCCAGCCGCTTGACGCCGTGACGTTCGAGGGCCGTCAGCAATTCGCGCTCGGTCATCTCGACGCCTTCGAACAAGGCCTTGGCGCCGCCCTCGGCGACGGTCTCGGCCGGCGCGCTGTCGATCGCGCGGCGCAGGTTGTCGGCGATGCCCAAGACATCGCGGGCGAAGTTGGCGATGCTGTACTTGGCCGCCTCCTCGCGTTCCCGGGCGGCCCGCCGGCGCACGTTCTCGGTCTCCGCCATGGCCCGCAAGAGCTGGTCGCGCAGCTCGGCGCTTTCGGCCCCAGGGTCGCCTTCCCCGTCGCTTTCGCCGGCCTCGGTCGCGCTCTCGTCTTCGTCGTCCTCTTCGCTCTCGTCTTCTTCGCTGTCGTTTTCTTCGGCTGCCTCGGCCTCTTCGTTCAGTTCTGTGGCGGCATGGGCCTCGGCGTCCGCCGCCGCCCGGGCCGCTGCGTCCTTATCGTCTTCTTCCTGCGTCTCGCTCATCTCGAATCCTTTTGGGCCGCTCTCAGCGCATGTCAGGTTTGACCCCGGCCACCCGCTCCCCCTCCCAACCACCCACAGGGTACCATTGATGGGTGGTTGGGAGGGGGAGCGGGTGGCCGGGTGGGTTTTATCAAACTTGACATGCTCTCAGCCAACGGTTTCGCCGATGACCTTGGAGGTATAGTCGACCATGGGAATGATGCGGGCATAGTTGAGGCGCGTCGGCCCGATCACGCCGATGGCGCCGATGATCTTGTTCTGCTTGTCGCAATAGGGCGCCACCACCATCGAGCAGCCCGACAGGCTGAAGAGCTTGTTCTCGGAGCCGATGTAGATATGCACGCCCTCGGCGACGGCCGCCAGGTCCAAAAGCTCGAGGATGCCCTGGCGCCGTTCGAGATCGTCGAAAAGCTCGCGGATGCGCTCGAGGTCCTCCAGGACATGAACGTCGTCCAGCAGTTTGGCCTGGCCCCGGATGATCAGCGTCTGGCGCGATTGGTCGCCGGCCAGGGTGGCCAGGCCCGCTTCGACGGCCCGGGCCGTGAGCTGGTCGAGCTCGGCGCGGCTGGTCTCGAGCTCCTCGAAGATGTTCTGCCGCGCCTCGCCCAGGGTGCGGCCGGCGAGGCACATGCTGAGATAGTTCGAGGCCTCCGTCAGCGCCGATGGACCCAGCCCCAGCGGCAGGTCGAAGAGGCGGTTTTCCACCGAGCCGTCCTCGCCCACCAGGATGACCAGGGCGCGGCCGTCGCCCAGTGAGACCAGCTCGGCCTGCTTGAGGCGGGTGTCGACCTTGGGCGCCACCACCAGGCCGGCGCAGTCGGAGAGCCCCGAGAGCAGCGTCGTGGCGTCGGTCAGCACTTCTTCCAGGCTGCGCCCATCGGCGCTGCAGCGCGCGCCGATGGCCTTGCGCTCACCCTCCGTGATATTGCCCACCTCCAATAGGCCGTCGACGAAAAAGCGCAGGCCTGCGTCGGTGGGCAAGCGGCCGGCCGAGGTGTGGGGGGCATAGAGAAACCCGGCCGCCTCGAGATCCGACATGACGTTGCGGATCGAGGCCGGCGAAAGCCGCGTATCGAGCAGCCGGGCCAAAGTGCGCGAGCCGATGGGCTCGCCGGTTTCGACGTAGGCCTCGACGATCAGGCGCATGATTTCGCGGGCGCGTTGGTTGAGTTCCTTGAGCATATGGGTGGCCGGTCGGGGTTGTTCGGTTGCGGATTGCCAGAATGTAGTAACGCCTTCCCGGCGCGTCAACGCGGGCCGGCAAAAGTTGATTTGCCAGGCGCTACTGGACCGCCACGGCGCCAGCGGCTAGAAACGCTGGCGTTTGGTGCAAATCTTCAGCGGGAGTCCCCTGTCATGCGTCCTTCCGGCCGCGCTCCGGACGAGTTGCGAACCATCAGTCTCGAAACCGGCTTTGCCAAGCACGCCGAAGGCTCTTGCCTGGCACGCTTTGGCGACACCCATGTGCTTTGTGCCGCCACCGTCGAGGAACGCGTGCCGCCCTGGATGCGCAACTCCGGCCGGGGCTGGGTGACGGCCGAATACGGCATGCTGCCCCGGGCCACCAACACGCGCACCGCGCGCGAGGCGGCGCACGGCAGGCAAAGCGGGCGGACCCAGGAAATTCAGCGCCTGATCGGCCGCAGCCTGCGCGCCGTGGTCGACCTCAAGGCCCTGGGCGAGCGCCAGATCCGCCTCGATTGCGACGTCATCCAGGCCGATGGCGGCACCCGCACGGCGGCCATCACCGGCTCTTACGTGGCACTGCACATTGCCCTGGCCGGCCTGGTTGAACGCGGCGCCCTGGCCGAGCTGCCCTTTTCCGACCAGGTGGTCGGCATTTCCTGCGGCATCTACCAGGGGGTGGCGCTGCTGGATCTCGATTATGCCGAGGATTCAGAGGCCGAGGCCGATGCCAACTTCGTGCTTGGTGGCCAAGGCGGCCTGGTCGAGGTGCAGGCCACCGCCGAGCAGCATCCCTTCAGCGAGATCCAGTTCGGCGAGATGATGGCCCTGGCCCAGGGCGGCGCCCGCCAATTGGCGGAGGCCCAGCGCCAGGCGCTCGGACTCGACTGAAACATGGCCGGCCCGCGTCAACTGACCGCCGACCGCCTGGTCATCGCCAGCCACAACGCCGGCAAGGTGCGCGAGATGGGCGAGCTGCTGGCGCCCTTCGCCATTGCCGCGGTGGCGGCCGGCGAGCTGGGCCTGGCGGAGCCCGAGGAGACGGGCACGAGCTTTACCGAAAACGCCGAATTGAAGGCCCTGGCGGCGGCCCGTGTCGCGAAGCTGCCGGCGCTAGCCGACGATTCCGGCCTGGTAGTGCCGGCGCTCGACGGTGCTCCCGGTATTTTCTCCGGCCGCTGGGCCGGTGAGGTGCGCGATTTCGATCTGGCCATGGCCAAGGTGAACAGCGAACTCGAGGCCCGGCCCGGCAGCGACCGCAGCGCCCACTTCGCCGCCGCGCTCACCCTGGCCTGGCCCGACGGCCACTTGGAAACCTTCATGGGCCGGGTCGAGGGCAGTCTGGTCTGGCCGCCCCGCGGCAGGCATGGTTTCGGCTATGATCCCATGTTCGTGGCGGCCGGCCACGAACTCACCTTCGGCGAATTCGAGCCCGGGCACAAACATGCCATCAGCCACCGCGCCGACGCCTTCGCCAAGCTTGCCGCGGCCTGCCTCAAAGGACGGCCCGGCTGATCCCGATTTCGCGGCCTACATCCACTGGCCCTTCTGCCTGGCCAAGTGCCCCTATTGCGATTTCAATAGCCACGCCCTGCCAGCCGTCGAGACGGTCGAGCAGGAGCGCTGGCAGGCCGCCTATCTCAGCGAGCTGGAGCACGCTTGGTCCCATCTGCCCGAGGCCGAACGCCGGCCGCTGGGCAGTATATTTTTCGGCGGCGGTACGCCGTCGCTGATGGCGCCGGCGACGGTTGCGGCCATCATCGAGCGCCTGTCCGAGCTGGCCGGCCTGACGGACGACGTCGAGATCACCATTGAGGCCAACCCCACCTCGGTCGAGGCCGGCCGCTTCGCCGACTTCCGGGCGGCCGGCGTCAACCGCTTGTCATTAGGCGTCCAGGCGCTCGACGACGATGCCCTGGCGGCCCTGGGCCGGGGCCATAGCGCCGACGAGGCCCGCGCGGCCCTGGCGCTGGCGCAAGGCACTTTCGAGCGCGTCTCCTGCGACCTCATCTATGCCCGGCCGGGCCAGACGCCGGCCGCCTGGCAGGCCGAGCTGGACCAGGCGCTGGGCCTGGGCTGCGGCCATCTCTCGCTCTACCAGCTCACGGCCGAGCCCGGCACGCCCTTCGACCGGGCGGCCCGGGCCGGCGAGTTGGGGCTGCCCGGCGAGGACGGTGCGGCGGCTCTGCTCGATCTCACCCAGGAGCTCTGCGCCGAGGCCGGGCTGGCGGCCTACGAGGTTTCCAACCACGCTCGCCCCGGCCAGCACTGCCGGCACAATCTCAACGCCTGGCGCTACGGCGACTATCTGGGCCTGGGTCCCGGCGCCCACGGTCGCCTGGGCCGGGGCGCCACGCGTCGCGCCACCCGGCGCCTGGCCGCGCCCGGGGCCTGGCTGGCGGCGGTCGAGGCCAAGGGCCACGGCGGCCTGAAGGAGCAGCCTTTGAGCCAGCTCGACCAGGTGAGGGAACTTTTGTTGCTGGGACTGAGACTCGACGAAGGGGTGCCGCGGGCACGCTTTCACGAGCGCATCGGCCAGCCTCTCGAGGAATGGGTGCCGGCCGCCAAGCGCCAGGCGCTGGTTGCCGACAGCCTGCTCGTCGACAATACCCAGGGTCTGCGCACGACGCCCCGGGGGCGGCGTTTGCTGGACGCCGTGATTGCCGAACTGGCGCCTTGAGCGGTTTTTTTGTAGACCCTCACCGGGCGGGCGCCTCCGCGGAGTCTTTGAGTCGACCCTCACCGGGCGGGCGCATCCGCGCCCTTGGCCTCCGCCCCCCATGCGGGGGTCGGCTCAGCGCCGATAGCAGTGTGTTTTTTGCTGCTTGGTCTTGGTGCAACGGGAGCGACCGCGACCCGCCGCCCCTGCGGCGCGCCCGCGCAGGCAGCGGAGCGAAGCTCCGCCGCCGTGAGCGACAAGAATCCCTACGAGCTTCCAGCTGCCTGGAAGCTCGTAGGCGCCGGGTCGATGACCTTGAGGCCCTGGGGCCTGATCTCGATGACGGCCAGGCCGCGGCGCGCCAGGCCGTCGGGGCTGAAGCGGAAGATGCCGTCGATGCCGGCGAAGCCCGAGGGGGCCTCGAGGGCGCGGGCCGAAAAATCGACGCCGCTTTCGCCCAGGGCCAGCACCGCCGCCAGGGCGGTGGCGTCGTAGGCCAGGCTGGCGATGCGCGGCGCGGCGTAACCGTAGGTGGCCTTGAAACGTTCGCCAAAGGCGGCGGCGGCGGCCGGTTCCGGGCTGGCGAACCAGCCGCCCACCAGCGCCGGTTCGCGGCCGATGGTGGGGTTGTCCCAGAGCCCGGTGCCGAGAAAGCGGACCTTGCCCGGATCGATATCGTAGAAGGGCAACAAGGGCGCAATGGCCTTGAGGCGCACGCCGCCCTCGCCCATCAGGACCGCCTGGAACTCGAGCTCGCCCAGCGTGTCGGCACCCTCGATGCGGCCCAGCGCAATTTTGGCGTCGTCGTCGTCACGTGCCTTCAGGCGGGCCTTTTCGGCCTGCAGGGCCTGGTGCCGGCGCGAGTAGTTGGCCAACCTTTGCACCGGCTCGAAGAATTCCTCGGCCGCCTCGGGATAGCTCTCGACCTGCACCACGGTGCCGCCGTGGCGCAACGAGGTGTGGCGCAGGCTTTCGACCAGGGTGGTGCCGTAGGCGCTCTCGGGGGTCAGCGCGGCAAAGCGCCAGATGCCTTGGTCGGCGGCATAGCGCACCACGCGTTCGACCTGCTGGTCGGGCATGAAGCCGAGCAGGTAGACGCCCCGGCCGGCCACCGTGCGGTCGTTGGAAAAGGCCAGCAGGTTGACGCCGCGCTCGCGGGCAGGGTTGGCGACGGCTGCCACCGAGGTGCTGAAAAGCGGCCCCAGGATCAACTGCGCGCCCTGCTCCAAGGCCCCATCGACCGCCGCCAGGGCGCCTTCCGGCGTGCCCTGGGTATCCCGCGGCAGCAGCTCCAGCTGCGGCCCGGCCAGGTCGAAAAGGGCGATTTGGGCGGCATCCAGAAGCGCCCGGCCAAGCTCGCCGTGAGTGCCCGAAAGGGGCAGCAGGAGCGCCACCCGGATGGCTCCGGCGGCCTCCGGCGGGGCCCTCAGTTCGGTTCCTTTGGTTGCTGCCGCTGGCGCCGCCGGCGGTGCCACCGCCGTTGCCGCTGGCGCCGCCGGCACCGCCGCCTGGGGTGGTGCCGGCCGCGGCGCGCCAGGCTGGACCAGGGCAGGCTCGGCCGGCGCTGGCCGCTTCTTGGCCGCGCTTTCGCTGCTCCGGGCCGGCGCCTCGGCACTGCTCTTGGGCTTGGCCTCTAGCCAAGGCGCCAGCTTCGCCGGTAGTGTCTTTTGCACGCAGGCGGCCGGGACCAAGGCGAGAGCACACAGGCATGAAGCGACGATCAGGCGGCGTCGGGCGCCCGGGCACGAAACGGCCAATCGCTGCAACAGGGAAATGCTCACCGGACCCGCCTCCAAAGCGGCAGGGTAGCGACGCCCCGGCGGCAAGTAAACCGGGGCGATACAACCCCTTGGCCGACCCCCGCAAAGCTCCCGAGTTGGCTCCGGGGCTCTATCTGGTGGCGACGCCGATCGGCAATGCCGGCGACATCACGCTCCGGGCGCTGGAGGTACTGGCGGCGGTCGAGCTGATCGCCTGCGAAGACAGCCGCCTGACCGGGCGCCTGATGCGGCGCTACGGTATTGCCACGCAGCTTTTGCCCTATCACGACCACAACGCCGCCCGCCAGCGCCCCCGCCTCTTGCAGCGCCTGGCCGCCGGAGCCGCCATTGCCCTGGTTTCGGATGCCGGCACGCCGCTGATTTCCGATCCCGGCTACAAGCTGGTGCGCGACGCCGTGGCGGCCGGCGCGGAGGTGCTGGCGGTACCCGGCGCCTCGGCCGTGACGGCGGCGCTATCGGTGGCCGGGCTGCCCACCGACCGCTTCCATTTCGCCGGCTTCCTGCCGCCCAAGCGGCCGGCCCGGCGCCGTGCCCTGGCCGGGCTGGCGGCCATCGAGGCCACCATTGTGGTCCTCGAGAGCGCGCGCCGGCTGCCCGCCGCCTTGGCCGACATGGCGGCCGAGCTGGGGCCGCGCGAGGCGGCGCTGGCGCGCGAGTTGACCAAGCTGCACGAGGAGGTGCGGCGGGGCCCGCTGGACGAATTGGCGGCGCACTACGCCGAGGCCGGTCCGCCGCGGGGCGAGATCGTCGTGGTGGTGGCGCCGCCGGCCCCGGGCGCAGACGACATCGACGAGGCCGAACTGGACGGCCGCCTGGCGGCGCTGCTGGATGGCGGCGTGAGAAAAGCCGCGGCCCAGGTGGCGGCCGAGACCGGCCTTCCGCGCCGTCGTCTCTACGCCCGGGCGCTCGAGCTCAAGCAGCGGCGCCGGCCGTGAGGCCGCCTAGGGGCCGCGCTGCCCGACAACAGGCCGAAGACGCCGGCCGCCAGGCCGAGACCCAGGCTGTTTGGCTGTTGCGCTTCAAGGGCTATCGCATCGTCGCCCGGCGCCAGCAGACGCCGGTGGGCGAGCTCGACATCGTGGCGCGCCGCGGCGCCATGCTGGCCTTCGTCGAGGTCAAGCGCCGCCCCACGCTGACCCAGGCCGCCGAGGCCATCGACCAGCGTCAGCGCCAGCACATCGCCCGCGCCGCCGAGGCCTACCTGGCGGCCCACCCGGGCCTGGCCGGGCTCGACGCCCGCTTCGACGCCATCCTGGTGGCGCCGGGCCGGCTGCCCGTTCATATTGCCAACGCCTGGCATATAATGGTCGAGATCTGATCCGCCCGCGCTCCGCGAGGCGGGCCACGAAGGGGAGAGAGCAATCATGTTGGCGCGGCACTTTGGTCTAGCGGTGATATTGGCGTCGCTTGCGGCCTTGTCACTGACCGGCTGTACGGCTGGCGGCCTGGCGGTCGGCGGGGCCGCCGCGGCGGGCGTGGCCACGGTTCAGGAACGCACGCTGGGCCGGGCCATCGACGACAAGGCGCTGGAGATCCAGATCAACCACCGCCTCTTGCAGGCCGACGAGGTGTTGTTCCGCAAGATCAGCGTCGAGGCCCTGGAAGGCCGCGTGCTGCTGCTGGGCGCCGTACCCAAGCCCGACGACCGCATCGAGGCCTCGCGCCTGGCCTGGGAAACGCCAGGCGTGCGCGAGGTCATGAACGAGGTTCAGGTCACCGACCGTTCGGGCATCGTCAACTATTTCAAGGATGCCAAGATCACCACCGAATTGCACCTGTTGATCCTGCGCGATCGCGACATCCGCGACATCAACTACAGCATCGAAACGGTCAACGGCATCGTCTACCTGCTGGGCATCGCCCAGGACAAAGCCGAGCTCGACAAGCTGACCCGCCACGCCCGCAACATCGCCGGGGTCGAGAAGGTCATCAGCCACGTCCGACTGCGTAGCGACAAGCGCCGCCGGGCTTCTTGAGCAAGTCGAGCAAGACGCCATGAGCCTCGCCGTCGCCATCCAGATGGATGCCATCGAGGGCATCGATATCGATGCCGATTCGACCTTTGCCCTGGCCCTCGAGGCGCAACGCCGCGGCCACACGCTCTACCACTACCTGGCCGGCGCCCTGAGCTTACGCCAGGGCCGCGTGGTGGCCCGGGCCCAGCCGCTGGAGGTCCGCCGCCAGGCCGGCGACCATGCCAGCTTGGGGACGCCCGAGGTGCTCGACCTGGCAACGCTGGACGTGGTGCTGATGCGCCAGGACCCGCCCTTCGACATGTCCTACATCACGCTGACCCATCTGCTCGAGCACATCCATCCCCGGACCCTGGTGGTCAACGACCCGGCCGAGGTGCGCAATGCGCCGGAGAAACTTTTCGTGACCCATTTCGAAGGCCTCATGCCGCCCACCCTGATTTCCGCCGACCCGGCCGAGATCAAGGACTTCCGCGCCGAATTCAAGGACATCATCCTGAAGCCGCTCTACGGCAACGGCGGTATCGGCGTCTTTCACCTGGGACCCGACGACGAGAACCTCAATGCCCTGGTCGAGATGTTCACGGCCCAGTCGCGCGAGCCCATCATGGTGCAGCAGTACCTGCCCGATGTGCGGGCCGGCGACAAGCGCATCATCCTGATCGACGGCCGCGCCGCCGGCGCCGTCAACCGCGTGCCCATGGCGGGCGAGGCCCGTTCCAACCTGCACGTCGGCGGCCGGGCCGAACGCTCCTCGCTCACCAAGCGCGAACAGGAGATCTGCCAGGCCATCGGCCCGACGCTCCGGGACCGCGGCATGATCTTCGTCGGCATCGACGTGATCGGCGATTATCTCACCGAAATCAACGTCACCTCGCCCACCGGCATCCAGGAGATCAACCGCTTCGACGGGGTCTCGCTGGAAGCCGAGATCTGGGACGCCATCGAGGCCCGCCACGCCGCCACGCGTTCGACGCGCGGGGCGGATTAGGTCAAAAAAACGAAAAAGATTCCGGCGATCGCCGGATTCCGGCTCTAAACCTTTCATAGGACTCCGTAGGAACCGTGGCAGCTAAAGCCACGGCCCGCTTCGGGGAAGGTTGTTTCGGGGTCGCAACAATGGTCGCACACATCAACACACTGGCTTTCCAGGGCGTCGACGTGCTCGAGGTCGACGTCCAGGTGCACATCGCTTCCGGCCTGCCGGCCTTCGCCATCGTCGGCCTGCCGGACAAGGCGGTGGCCGAGAGCCGCGAGCGCGTGCGCAGCGCGCTGGTGGCCATGGGCCTGGCGCTGCCGCCCAAGCGCATCACCGTCAATTTGGCACCGGCCGACGTGGTCAAGGAGGGCAGTCATTTCGACCTGCCCATTGCAGTCGGGCTTCTCGTCGCCATGGGTGTGCTACCGGGCGACGAGATCGCGGGTTTCACGGTACTCGGCGAGTTGGCGCTCGACGGGGCCGTGGCCCGCGTCCCGGGTGCGCTGCCGGCCGCCATCGCGGCCGTGGCGGCCGAGCGCGGCCTGATCTGTCCTGTGGCCAGCGGCGGCGAGGCGGCCTGGGGCGGCGAACTGGAGATCCTGGCCCCGGCCACGCTGCTGACATTGGTCAACCATTTCAAGGGCACCCAAGTGCTCAGCCCGCCCGAGCCCTTGCTGGTCGAAAGCGCCCCACAGGGCCCCGATCTTTGCGACATAAAGGGCCAGGAAACCGCCAAGCGCGCCCTCGAGGTGGCGGCGGCCGGGGGCCATAATCTCTTGATGAACGGCCCGCCGGGCGTCGGCAAGTCGATGCTGGCGGCGCGCCTTCCGGGCGTGCTGCCGCCCATGGACGCGGTCGAGACGCTGGACGTTTCGATGATTCACAGCGTCGCCGGGCTGCTTGCCGAAGGCGGCCTGACGCGCCAGCGTCCCTTCCGCGATCCCCACCACTCGACCTCGGCCGCGGCCATGGTGGGTGGCGGCCCGCGCGCCAAGCCGGGCGAGATCTCACTCAGCCACAACGGCGTGCTGTTTCTCGACGAATTGCCGGAATTTCCCCGCGCCGTGCTGGAAAGCCTGCGCCAGCCGCTGGAGACCGGCCGCGTCACCGTGGCTCGGGCCAACGGCCACGTCACCTACCCGGCGCGCTTTCAGTTCATCGCCGCCATGAACCCCTGTCGCTGCGGCTACGTCGCCGATCCCGTGCTGGCCTGCGGCCGCCAGCCCAGGTGCGTGCGCGACTACCAGGCCCGCATCTCAGGCCCGCTCTTGGACCGCATGGACCTCCACGTCGAGGTGCCGCCGGTCGACCCCGCCGACCTGGCGCTGCCGCCGCCGGCCGAAGGCTCGGCCGAGATCGCCGCCCGCGTGGCAGCCGCCCGCGACATCCAGACCGCACGCTACCGCGAGCTCGAGGCCCACCCCGCCGTGCGCGTCAATGCCCAGGCCGACGGCGACCTTCTCACCCAGGTCGCCAGCCCAGACGCCGAGGGTGCCGCCCTGCTGGCCGAAGCTGCCAAGGCCATGCGCCTATCGGCGCGGGGCTACCACCGGGTGCTGCGCGTTGCCCGCACGCTGGCCGACATGGAGGCCAGCCCGGGCGTCCACCGCATCCATGTGGCCGAGGCGCTGAGTTATCGGCGGATCGGGGTGGGGATGTGAGGGGGATGAGTATTCCGGCCCTGCTATAGAGACGCGGCTTTCAGATGTTCGGTCAACCGACGTTCGATCATAGCGCGGTCATGAGCCCTCATGGGGCCGTCGTAGTGTCCCGTCATAGGAACCTCTTCGTAGAACCTCTGGTCCAGTGACGAAAAGGAATGGACGCTGTGAGGAATGTGGCGAGCCCATTTCTCAAGTGCCCGCCAATAGGCGCCCGACCGGTAGTACTCCAGAACCGGTTGGTTGTCCCCGTTCTGCCACCAGAGATCCGCCTTGGTGGCCAACGTGATAATCCACTTGGCGCATCCTTTGGTGCCGCACAGGATTGGTATCCACTCATCGAGCATTTCCAATTCCGCTTGTCGCCTTTCCTTGAGGAAGTGCAGGTCAGCCGTGTCGGCGTCGAGGGCTTGCTCGGACTGGAACAGGCCCTCGTGAAACCCAAAAGACACGACGGAGACGACACCCAAGTTCGAGTGTCGCGTGCTGTCCCTAATGATGCTTTCACGTTGAAAGGCTTCTGTCTCTCCTCCTGGGATATCAACCGACATTCCCCAGATAGTCTCCTGGTTCGCGGAAATCATAGCACCGTGCCACCGTCGAGGGAACGAGATCATTTTCGCGGCCGCCTGATAACCTGATTTCTCGATTTTCCTGTGTCGGGAAGCCCATTTGCCCTTATTTT
>JASLXG010000179.1 GCA_030740435.1 Alphaproteobacteria bacterium
GGACGGCTCCCGCCATCGGCATCACGATGTGCCAAAGTGCAGTTGCTGTTAACCGCCAGGAGGGAGCCGTCCTATGACCGAAGTTACCACGATCGGAGTTGATCTCGCGAAGAACGTTTTTCAGATCCATGGCGTCGATGCGTCGGGCCAGCCGGTGATCCGCCGCCAGTTGAAGCGCAGCCAGGTCTTGCCGTTCTTCAAGAAGCAACCGCCCTGCCTGGTCGGCATGGAAGCCTGCGCCAGTGGCCATCACTGGGCCCGCGAGGTCTCCAAGTTGGGGCACGAGGTGCGTCTGATGCCAGCGCGTTACGTGAAGCCCTACGTCAAGCGCAACAAGAACGACGCGGCGGACGCGGAAGTGATCTGCGAGGCGGTGACAAGGCCGACCATGCGGTTCGTGCCCATCAAGACTCAGGAACAGCAGAGCGGGCTGATGCAGCACCGGACGCGCAAGCTGTTCGTGCGCCAGCGCACCGCGTTGATCAACGCCATGCGAGCCCATCTGGCCGAGTTCGGCATCGTTGCCGGGGTCGGTCGCAATGGGGTCGAGAAGCTGGTGCGCCTGATTGACAAGGGTGATGACGAGCGTGTGCCGTCAGCGGCGCGAGAGTGCCTGCTGGCGCTGCGTGATCAGCTCGAGGCGATCAAGTTCAGGATCCACGAGTTAGACCTGCGTATCCTGGCCTGGCATCGCTCGAGCGAACTCAGTCTGCGCCTCGGCGATATCCCCGGGGTCGGCCCGTTGATCGCCACCGCTCTCATTGCCAGCATACCCGATCCCCATGCCTTCAGATCGGGCCGCGACGTGTCCGCCTGGATCGGTCTTGTGCCGAAGCAGAACTCGACCGGCGGCAAGGAGCGCTTGGGTCACATCTCGAAGGCCGGCGACCGCTATCTGCGATCACTGCTGATGATCGGCGCCTTCTCTCTGATCAAACGCGCCAAGCAGGCAGGCAGCACGCCGCGACCGTGGCTTGCGGCGCTGCTGGCACGGCGACCGACGAAGGTCGCAGCCATCGCGCTGGCCAACAAGATCGCCCGCATCGCCTGGGCCATGATGGTCCGCGGCACACGATACAGCGAACCTGCAGTTCGGGCCGCTTGAGATCTGCGCGGGCCAGGCTCGCGCACCCGAGGTTGGAAAGGGCAACGGACAGATAATGCACCCAGCCGGTCGATCCGGAGATCGGGACACCCCACCTTAGCCATTGCAGCATCGAGACTGCGTGCTTTTGACCGGGACCCGATCTGCGGAGAGCATTGTGGCCAGCGGCCATGTGAAAGTGCCGCATCAACAGGCCGAACACATGGCAGCACCGACCAGCACTGCATCAACGTCCAAAAAATCCCTTGCCAACAGGGAGCCGTCCACACATGGCTATTCGCGACGGTCTGGCCCAGTCTCCGTCACCACCGCTCTTACCCAGCAAGCTGACCTCCCGACCCTCTTCTCGGTTCGCCAATTGGCGGCAGCGGCGGAGGTGATTCGGAGCCTGGGGTTCTTTACCCGCCCGCCTTACGCACGTAAACCGCGCTAAACGTCGCCACCGTGTCCTTGCAGCCGTCGCAGGCGTCGCACAAGAGGTCGGTGTTGACCGGCACCAGACGCACCTCGAAGCCGAGCTCGTGGTAGGTGTCGACCATGTCGCGGGCCTTGGTGGCATCGGTGTTGCAGCGCCACTCCCAGCCCTCGTCGACCAGGCCCTGCTCGGGCGGCAGGTTGCAGCCGTCGAAGCCCGATTGCGTATTGAGGTCGCTCATGCCGCGGCCCGGCCCTCGTCCGGTTTCTGCTGGGCCAGCTTGTTCAGCCGGATGTGGCCCAATATGGCGCAGCCCAGCGCCGCCACGTACTGCGGCATGTCGTCGTCGGCGACGTTGACCTCGGTCTTGATCAGCTCCTCGATGGCCTTGACCAGGCTACCCCAGCGCAAGATGCCGCCGACCAGGGTGACCTCGCTCTCGATCTTGATGCGCTTCAAGAGCTGCACCGAACGCTGGGTCAGCGACATGCCGGCGCCCAACATGATGTCCTCGGGCGGCACGCTGTTGGAAAGGTGGTTGATGACCTCGGATTCGGCAAACACCGTGCAGACGCCGGAGATCGGCACGGCCTCGTTGGCGCGCTCCAAAAGATCGCCGATGTCTTCGGTCTCGTAGCCCATGTAGCGCACGGTCTTTTCCAGGAACATGCCGGTGCCCGAGGCGCACTTGTCGTTGAGGCGGAAGGTGCGCACCTTGCGGCTCTCGTCGACGCGGCTGGCCTTCATGGTCTGGCCGCCGATGTCGAGCACGGTACGGGTGCCGGGAAACAAAAACGCCGAACCCCGGGCCGTGGCCGTCAGGTCGGTGACCTGCAGGTCGGTGTCGTCGTACTGGTGGCGGCCGTAGCCGGTGGCGATGGCGTAATCGAGGTCGGCCCGGCCGAGCCCGGCCAGCTTGGCCGCCTCGCCGCTGGTCTGGGCCGCCGCCTCCTGCAGTTTCGATCCCGTGGGCTGCATGTAGCGGGCGACGATTTGGTGGTCCCCGTCCAGCACCACGGCTTTGGTGTAGGTCGAGCCGATGTCCAGTCCGATGGTATGGGCCATGGTCAGGCTACCTCCTTCTCGAGCTTGCGGGGCTCGCCGGCCTTGACGCTGTCGAGCGCGTAGAGCGCCGCCCCCAGCGCCCCCATGTAGTGCGATTCCCCGCTGACGTTGAGGCTGCGCTCGAGCTTTTCCTCCATCGCCTTGATCATGCCGACGTTGAGCGCCACGCCGCCCGAGAAGGTGATCTCGTCCTCGATGCCGACGCGGCGCAAGAGCCCGAAGGAGCGCGCCGCGATGGACTGGTGCACGCCCCAGAGGATGTCCTCGATTTTCTTGCCCTTGCCCAGCCAGCTCAGCACCTCGGCCTCGGCGAAGACGGTGCAGGTGGTGCTGATTCGCACCGGCTTTTCCGAATTAAGCGCCGTCGGCCCGAGGTCGTCGAGCGGGATCTCGAGGGCGTCGGAAGCGGCGCCCAGGAAACGCCCGGTGCCGGCGGCGCACTTGTCGTTCATGCAGAAATCGACGATCTCGCCGTTGGGCTGGATGCGGATGGCCTTCGAGTCCTGGCCGCCCATGTCGAGCACCGTCTTGGTGCCCGGGAACATGTGGGCGGCGCCGCGGCCGTGGCACGAGATCTCGGTCACCTGGCGGTCGCCGAAGGTCACCTTGTAGCGTCCGTAGCCGGTGCCGATGACGTAGCCCACGTCTGCGTCCTCGGCGATCGATTCGGCCAGCGCCAGCTGGTATGCCACTTCCGCCGCCTTGGTCACGTCGGCGCCGGTTTCGATCAACGAGCGCCCGACGATGGTGCCGTCGTCGTCGACGATCACCGCCTTGGTTTGCGTCGATCCGACGTCGACGCCGCCTGCATGGCTCATGCCGTTCTCCTCGTTCCTAGTCGAACAGGATGTTTTCGACGAAGGTCTCCAACTGGATGGCGAGATGGTCGAAGGTGTTCTGGTTTTCCTCGAACTCGCTGATGAAGTAGGGGATCTCGTGCTCGTCGAGCTCCTTGGAATAGGCCACCTGTTCATCGAGGCCGGGCTCGCACATCTTGGCGGCGGCCAGGATCACGGCCTCGGCGTCGGCGCCCCGGACGCGCTCCAGCAGCATCTTTTCCTTGGGCTTGCGCAGGTCGTGCTGCACCGGGCTGTAGGATGAATTCTCGATATAGGCATGCGCCAGGTTGTCCCAGGGATCGCCGGCGGTGGGCACAGGGTCGAGGATGAAGCGCAGCCCGATGTAAAGGTCGTCGTCGACCACGTAGCAGGACCGCGACACGGTCTGCAAAAGATCAAACGGCGGCACCTCGCAGAAGCCGCCCTCGAAGACCACGCGCATCTTGTCCTGCTGCTTGGCCGGGCGTTCCTTGACCAGGCCGAGCACCGTCTTCAGCAATTCGTTGAACTCTTCCCGCGGCAGGATGCCGGCCAGTGCCGTCAGCGCCATGGCCTCATCCGAGGCGATCAGCCAGGGCCGTTCGCGGCGAAGCGCATAGAGCTCGGCGAACAGTTCTCGGGTCTTGTTATAAAGCTCTATCGAGGCCCGTAGCGCCTCGTCGCTGATGGGCTGGCCGGTGAGCTCGCTGATGTCGCGGCCCAGGCGGGCATATTCGTTGCGCAGGTATTCCTGGGAATGCCGCGAGTTGGGGTTCTGCGGCAGATAAAGGATCTGGCACTTGTAATCGAAATTGCGCCCCCAGACGCCGCCCAGGTTGCGCGCCGCGTCGCAGATCGGGTGGGTGACGAAGAGGTCGAGCTCGATGTTGCCGCTAAGGGCTATGTCGAGCGAGGTCTTGATGACCGAGCAGAGGTAGGAACCGAAGTGCGATTCGGCCTCCATGCCGTCGGTCTGGGCGCCGCGCATCTTGACCGGCAAGAGGCCGGCGGCGTGGGCGATCTCTTCCGGGAAATAGACCTGGAAGTGGCCGATCACCTTGCCGCCCTGTTGGCGCCAGGCCTTGACGGTGGGGTATTCGGGATCTTCGGCCAGCTCGCGGCAAAGCTGGAAAATGCGCTCCAGCGATTTGCCTTGCCATTCCCTGAAGTAGTGGCCGTTGGCTGCCATGTTCAGGCCGCTCCTCGTTGTTCGCGCGCCACCAGGCCCTCGAAGAAGGCGTCGACGCGGTTGCGCATCTGGGCCTCGGAGACCACACGCGGGTCCATCATGTCGGATTCCATGAACAGCGTCGCCAGGCCCATGTCCTCGGCCGCATGGTGGCGCCTATCCGCCATGCCTGTGGAGACCGTGCGGCAGCTCTTGATGGGATGATAGACGATGCCGTCGAGATTGTATTCGGAATCCACGGTCTCGATGTCCCGGGACTGATGGAACATGGCATCCATGGCCTCGCGCACCGAAATCAGCGTGCCCTCGGCCAGGGCGTCGATGGGATCCTCGAGGTCGTAGACGTGGCCCAGATCCGCACCGCCGGCGGCAAACGACATGTAGGTCGAGTTGACGAAGACGCCGCCCTGGTTGGCGAAGAGGTCGTTGAAACGGCGGAAGATGGGATAGCAGGGGACGCCGATGAAGCCCAGGCGGTAGCGCTGCTCGAGCACCACTTCCCGGTCGTCCACGCGGCCCAGCACGCCGATGCCGTTCTGCGCCCGGTAGGCCATCTCCTCGACCAGTTCCTGGAAGTAGCGGCTGCCCTCCTCGCTGCCCCGGAAGCAGTTGGCCATGCCGAGATAGATGGTGCCGTCGGTCAGTGCGTTGAAGACGGCCGGCGAGTTCTTGTTGATCTCCAGGGCGCGGCTGTAGGCAACACTGAGGTCGTTGGCCCAGGCCATGTGCTCACGGAACTTGTCGATGTCGAACTTCTTGCCGGTGATCTTTTCGCAGATCGCGATGAGTTCCTTGATCTGGCCCGCCACGTAGCGCTTTTCGTATTCGAAGTCCTCGTCGCCGGGCTGGCTCTGGTCGCCCCAGGTGCGGGTGCCGGGAATGTCGATGACGACGGTGGGCGTGTCGTAGAAGCGTTCCCAGATCTCGGCCCATTTGATGTAGGTGTTGCAGGCGTTGGTCAGCACCGCGATCGAGGGCTTGGGGATGGTGCCCATGGGGTGCTCGCCGCCGCGCAACTGCATGGCCACGTCGGCCTTGACGTAGCCGCAGATGTCGGGCGAGTAGCCATAATCCTCGGCTTCGTTGAGGTAGGTGTCCGAGGTGCGGCGGATGGCCGTTTGCAGGGCGTTGACCTCGGGGAAGACCACCGGCATGTCGAAGCTCTTGAGGATCTCGTTCATGCTGCCCATGACGAAGACGTAGGCCGCCCCGCCCTGATCGCCGGCCACCCCGGTGAGCTCGCCGAACCAGTCGCGAAAGAGGCGCGCGCCGTCGCGGGCGCCGCGGCCGACCAGGTCCTTGTCCCAGGTCTCGGGCGTGTTCTGCAAATTCGTCATGGTGCGGAAATCCCCTGCCGGCGCAAATATGCAAATGCATATATAATCCCTAAAAAACATGAGGGCATGAACTTGTCAACGGAAACATGCATTTTCATATTCTCCGAAATCGGGTAATTGAGGGATCGGCGCTGAATTCCCCGGGGGGCAGGGAGAAGGCATGGCGGAGACGTTTCGCGAGGGGCTGGTATCCTATCTTTTGGCGCGGGCCAGCTTTGCCGTCAGCGGGCCCTTCGCGGCGGCGCTGAAGGAACACCGCATCACCCAGCGGCAATGGCGCATTCTGGGCACGCTGTGGGACAGCGAGGGCATGCGGCTCGGCGAATTGGCCGCTGCCGTGATGTGCGAACAATCGACGGCCACCCGGCTGGTCGACCGCCTGGTGGCCGATGGCTTGGTCGACAAGCGCCCCGCCAGCGATGACCGGCGCAAGGTGCAACTAGTGCTGACGCCCAAGGGGCGGGCAGAAACCCGGCAGCTGGTGGCTCTTTCGGATGAATTGGAGCGGGACTTCGCGGCCAGCTACGGCGAACAGAATACCGAGGCCTTGAAGGCCGAACTCAGGGACCTGATCGGGCGCTATTCCTGAAGGGGGCTCGCGCCTTAATCTTCCTCGAATTCCGCCAAGCCCGCCAGCAGGTCCTGGCCGCGGGGCTCGGCGGCCTCGCGAACGCCTTCGCGGAGAGCCGTTTCCATGACCTCGAGGTGGGCCTGGACGGCGGCCCGGTCGGCCCGGCCAAGCTCGGCGCGGTCTCTCAGCAGATGCTGTAGCGCATTGCCGATCTCACTCATCAAGGGCCAGCCGAAGATGCTGCCCTGGCCGGCCAATTCGTGGGCCAGGCGGGCCAACCCGGCGATCTCGCCCCGGCTTTGCTCGGCCCGTGGCGGCAGCGCATCAAAGGCCTGGCGTAGCGCCGCGAGTTGCTCTCCGGCCTCGACCAGATAGCTCTCGCCAAGCTTTGCCACGGCGGCTTCGGCGCGCTGCCTGGCGGCGGCCTCAATGCCGCCGCCGGGCGCCGTGGAATCGCTATCGTTCGGGTCTTTTTCGTTCATCTGGGGAGCGCTCATAAAGCCAGCCGGCAATCTTCCGCCCTTCCAGGCGGCGGTGCAAGCGCCCGGCCGCCCGCAGACTTGCCGAGAAGGCTATTGACTCGCCTCCCGCCAGACACGAACATCGCCTCAACAACGGGCGGGTGGCCACTTTCGGACCTGCCGCCCGCGTTCATTTGGGAAACTTTCGGCCCCATGTGGACACGCTTGCCGGCGCGCAAGACCGGCCTCACACGGAGGGAGACATCGAGACATGCGTGTGAAATTTTTACTCTCGGCGCTGGCCGTCGCGGCCGTGGCCGTTCTGCCGGCGCAAGCCAAGGAACTCAAGTTCGCCTTTCAAGGCACCTTGAATTCGCTTGACCCCTATAATCTCAACGAGACCTTTCACCTGGGCTTCCAGGGCAACATCTACGAGGGCCTGGTTCGCCGTGGCGGCGACCTCAAGATCGAGCCTGCCCTGGCCACCAGTTGGGAGGTCATGGAGCCCACGCGCTGGCGCTTTCATTTGCGCAAGGCCGTCAAGTTCCACGACGGCTCGGCCTTCACGGCCGATGACGTGATCTTTTCGGCCGATCGCTCGCGGGCCGAAGGGTCTGACGTGAAAACCCGCATCGCCGCCGATACCAAAGTGGTCAAGGTCGACGACTACACCGTCGATTTCGTCACCTCCAAGCCCAACCCGATCATCTTTTTCGAGTGGGGCACCTGGTACATCATGTCCAAGTCCTGGGCCGAGAAGAACAAGGCCGTCAAGCCGCAGGCCATGAGCGGGGACGAGGAAAACTACGCCACCCGCCATGCCAACGGCACCGGCCCCTTCATGTTGGTGAGCCACCAATCGGGCGTCAAGACGGTGGCCGAGGTCAATCCCAATTGGTGGGACAACGCCAACAAGGAACACAACCTCACCAAGGTCACCTTCACGCCGATCAGCTCCGACGCCACGCGGGTGGCGGCGCTGTTGTCGGGTAATGTGGACATGGCCTATCCGGTGCCGGTGCAGGACCAGAAGCGGGTCGATGCCAACAGCGGCACCCGCATGCTGGTGGGACCGGAGCTGCGTACCATCTTCCTGGGCTTCGATCAGCACTCGGACGAGCTTTTGTACTCCAACGTCAAGGGCAAGAACCCCTTCAAGGACAAGCGCGTGCGCGAGGCTTTCTTCCGGGCCATCGACATCAACGCCATCAAGAAAAAGGTCATGCGGGGGCTTTCCGATCCTTCGGCCCTGATGATCTCGCCGGCGCTTACGGCGGCGCCCAAGGGACATTACAAACGCCGCTCCTTTGATCTGGCCAAGGCCAAGAAGCTGCTGGCCGATGCCGGCTATCCCAATGGCTTCGAGACCGCCATGGACTGCCCCAACGACCGCTACGTCAACGACGAAGCGATCTGCCAGGCCGTCGTCTCGATGCTGGCCAAGGCCGGCGTCAAGGTGGCCCTCAATGCCCAGCCCAAGGCCAAGTACTTCCCCAAGGTGCTGGCACCCAACTTGGACGTCAGCTTCTACCTGCTGGGCTGGACGCCGGGTAGTTTCGATTCCTGGAACGTGCTGGCCAACATCCACGGCTGCCCGCGCATGGACGACAACTCGCCGGTCTGGAACAAGCCTGATCGCGGCAAGATCAGCAATGGCAAGTTCAACATCGGCGGCTACTGCAACCCCAAGGTTGATGCCCTGACGTCCAAGATCCTCAGTGAGACCGACCAGGACAAACGCAACGAGATGATCATGCAGGCCTGGACCATGACCATCGACGATGTGGCCTACATCCCGCTGCATCAGCAGGCCTTGGCCTGGGGCGTCAAGGACAGCGTCAACTTGGCGCAACGCCAGGACAACCAGTTCGCCTGGCGTCACGTGATGGTGAAGTAGTCACCAGGCTTTGAGCGTCACTACCACCCGGACCCCGGTATCATCCCGGGGTTCGGGTTTCCTTTTGTCGCCAGGTTTTGATTTGAGAGGGGGCTGACAGCGGCATGCTGGCGCTCATCATCCGGCGTTTCATCCAGTCCATCGTCGTCATGCTGGTGGTGGCACTGATCGCCTTCACGCTGTTTCGCTACGTTGGCGATCCGGTGGCCATGATGGTGGGCCAGGAAACCTCGCTGATCGAACGCGCCGAAATGCGCGACCGCTTGGGCCTCAACGATCCGGTGCCGGTGCAGTTCGCCACCTTCGTGCTCAACACGCTCCAGGGCAAATTCGGCATTTCCTTCCAGATCGGCCGGCCGGTGGCCGAGCTGCTCGCCGAACGCCTGCCAGCGACGCTCGAGCTAAGCTTCGTGGCGGCGCTGTTTTCGCTGTTTGCCGGCATTCCCATGGGTGTCTACACGGCGCTCTTTCCCGAACGCTGGCTGAGCAATATCTTGCTTACCGTTTCCCTGCTCGGCATTGCGCTGCCGACCTTCCTGATCGGCATTCTGCTGATCTTGCTGTTCGGTGTGGTGCTGGGCTGGTTACCGACTTTCGGCCGTGGCGAGGTGGTGCAACTGGGCTGGTGGTCGACCGGCTTTTTGTCGGCCAGCGGCTGGCAGTCGATCATCATGCCGGCCTTCACGCTGGGCATGTTCCAGCTCACCCTGATCATGCGCCTGGTGCGCTCCGAGATGCTGGAGGTGCTGCGCACCGACTACATAAAGTTCGCCCGAGCCCGTGGCCTGACCAATCGGGCCGTCCATTTCGGCCATGCCCTGAAGAACACGCTGGTGCCGGTAATGACCATCACCGGGCTGCAACTGGGCTCGATCATCGCCTTCGCCATCATCACCGAGACGGTCTTCCAGTGGCCCGGCATGGGGCTTTTGTTCATCCAGGCCATCCAGTTCGTCGACATTCCCATCATGTCGGCCTATCTGGTGCTGATCGCCTTCTTTTTCGTCGTCATCAACCTGATCGTCGATATTCTTTACCATGTCGTCGATCCGCGGCTGCGGCTCGAGACGCCGGCCGCCCACGGCGGCTGAGACGATGAATGTGTCCGCCCGCCTGAGGGACAATATCGAGCGCTTCTTCGACAGCGACATCTATTTCAGCTTCCGCTCGTCCAAGGTCACCATGATCGCCGGCGCCGTCACCGCGGCGATGCTGTTCGGCGCGCTGTTTGCTTCCTGGCTGTCACCGCAGAACCCCTTCGATCCGGCGGCGCTGGACCTGATGGACGCCTTCACGCCGCCGGTCTGGTACGAGGAGGGAAACTGGACCTACATGCTGGGCACCGACGACCAGGGCCGCGACATGCTGTCGGCGCTGCTCTACGGCTCACGGGTGTCGCTGCTGGTGGGCTTTGCCTCGATCGTCTTTGCGATGGTCCTGGGCATCGGGCTGGGGCTGGTTTCGGGCTATATCGGCGGCACCACCGACGCCATCATCATGCGCGTCGCCGACGTCCAGATCAGCTTTCCCGCCATCCTCATAGCCCTGCTGGTCGACGGCGTACTGCGCGGCCTCTTGCCCCGCAACCAGCATGACGAACTGGCGGTCTACGTGCTGGTGTTCTCCATCGGCATCAGCTATTGGGTGCATTTCGCCCGCACCGTGCGGGGCACCACCATGGTCGAGAAGAACAAGGAATACGTCCAGGCGGCGCGCGTCATCGGCGTGCATCCCTGGCTGATCATGCTGCGCCACGTGCTGCCCAACGTCATGGGCCCGGTGCTGGTCATCGCCACGGTGGGCTTGGCCGTCTCGGTGCTGCTCGAGGCCACGCTCTCGTTCCTCGGCGTCGGCGTACCGCCCACTGAGCCCTCGCTGGGCACCCTGGTGCGCATCGGCAACGATTTTCTGTTCTCCGGCGAATGGTGGATCGTCATCTTCCCCGGCGTCGTGCTGGCGACGCTGGTGCTGGCCGTCAATCTGCTGGGCGACTGGCTGCGCGACGCCTTGAACCCAAGGCTGCGCTAGAGATGTCCGAGGCTCTCCTCAGCATCGAAAACCTGCGCGTCGAATTTCCCACCCGGCGCGGGACCCTGGTGGCCGTCGATGGCGTCTCGCTGCACATCGATCCCGGCGAGATCCTGGGCGTGGTGGGCGAGTCGGGGGCCGGCAAGTCGATGACCGGCAATGCCGTGATCGGTCTGCTGGAGCCGCCCGGACGGGTGGCCGGTGGCAGCATTCGGCTGGCTGGCGAGCGCATTGACGATTTGCCCTACGAGAAGATGCGCCGGATCCGCGGCCGCCACATCGGTGCCATCTTCCAGGACCCGTTGACCAGCCTCAATCCGCTCTACACCGTCAGCCGCCAGCTCGTCGAAACCATCACCACGCATCTGGACGTCAGCGACAAGGAAGCCCGCGACCAGGCGCTCTCGCTGCTCGAAGAAGTCGGCATTCCCAGCGCCGCCGAGCGCATCGACCACTACCCCCACCAGTTCTCCGGTGGCATGCGTCAGCGCGTGGTCATCGCGCTCGCGCTCTGCGCCAATCCCCGGCTGATCATCGCCGACGAGCCGACCACGGCGCTCGACGTCTCGATTCAGGCCCAGATCATCGCGCTGCTGAAACGGCTGTGCCAGGAACACGGCACCGCCGTCATGCTGGTTACCCACGACATGGGCGTGATCGCCGAGGCGGCCGACCGGGTGGCCGTGATGTACGCCGGCCGTTTGGTCGAGGTCGGCGCCGTGCGCGAGGTCGTGAAAAACGCCCGCCACCCCTACACCCGGGGCCTGATGGGCTCGATCCCTGCCATCGGCCACGACGTCGAACGGCTGACCCAGATCGACGGCGCCATGCCGCGGCTGACCCAGATCCCGCCCGGCTGCGCCTTCAATCCGCGTTGCTCCGAGGCGCAGGAGCGCTGCCGAAGCGAGCGTCCCGAGCTGGTGCCGGTGGAAGCCTCGCAGGTCTCGTGCTGGCTGTTTGCCGAAACCGGAGCAACCGTCGATGCCTGAGGCGCCAATCCTGCAGGTCAGCGGCCTGGCACGCTATTTCGACGTCTCGCCACCGCTGCTGAACCGCCTCATCGAGGGCCGCGGGTGCCAGGTCGTCAAGGCTGTCGACGGCGTCGATTTCGAAATCCGCAAGGGCCGCACCTTCTCGCTAGTCGGTGAATCGGGCTGCGGCAAGTCGACCGTGGCCCGCCTCATCGTCGGGCTCTACCAACCGACCCAGGGCCGCATCACCTTCGAGGGCGCCGATCTGGGCGCCATCGCCCGGGCCAAGGAGCTGGCGGCCGTGCGCAGCCGCATGCAGATGATCTTCCAGGACCCCTTCGCCTCGCTCAATCCACGCTGGCGGGTGGCCGACATCGTGGCCGAGCCGATCCGCCACCGCCGCCTGCTCAGTGGCCAGCGCGCCATCAGCGGCCGCGTCGGCGAACTCTTGTTGCAGGTCGGGCTCGCGACCGAGGACGGCGAAAAGTACCCGCACGAATTTTCCGGCGGCCAGCGCCAGCGCATCTCCATCGCCCGGGCGCTGGCCGGCGATCCCGATTTCCTGGTCTGCGACGAGCCGACCTCGGCGCTCGACGTCTCGGTGCAGGCCCAGATCCTTAATCTCATGAAGGATCTGCAACGCCAGTTCGACCTCACCTATCTCTTTATCAGCCACGATCTGGCGGTGGTCTACCATATCTCCGACGAGGTCGGCGTGATGTACCTGGGAAGGCTTTGCGAATGGGCCGACACGAGTACGCTCTTTGGCCGGCCGCAACACCCCTATACGCGCTTTCTGCTCGACGCCATTCCCGACCTCGACATGACCGGCCGCCAGCGCATTCCGGTGGCCGGCGAGGTGCCGAGCCCGATCAATCCGCCGTCGGGCTGCGCCTTTCACCCGCGCTGCCCCTTCGCCGACCAGCGCTGCCGCAGCCAACGGCCCGAGGCGCTGCCCTCGGGCCAGGCCATGGTGGCCTGCCATGGCGTGGAGGAGGGCAGGCTGCCCGAGGATCACAGGGCGGCACCGGATCAGCCATTAGTCTAAGGGAGTAACATAGATGTCGACACTTTTTGCCGGGGGCTTGGTTTTCGACGGCAGCGGAACGCTTCTCGATGACCACGGGGTGATGATCGCCGAGGGCCGGGTGCAGCGCCTGGCGCCGCTGGCGGAATTCGAGGGCTTCGCCGGTGAACGCGTCGACACCACGGGCGCCACTTTGATGCCCGGGCTTTTCGATTGCCACGTCCACCTCTGCTTTGGCGGCGAGCCCGATCCCTTCAAGACCCTGACCGAGCTCTCCGACGGCGCCGTCGCGCTAAAGGTTCTGGATAACGCCCAGAAGGCCTTGCGCGGCGGGGTCACGGCGTTGCGCGACTGCGGCGGCAAGGATTACCTCGAGTTCGCCGCCCGCGACGCCTGCAACGCCGGCACCTTCGCCGGCCCCACCATCCGCGCCTCGGGCCGCGTGATTTGCATGACCGGTGGCCACGGCAACCGCATCGGCCGCGTCGCCGACGGCGTCGACGAGGTGGTCAAGGCGGCGCGCGAGCAGATCCACGCCGGCTGCGACCTGGTCAAGATCATGGCCACCGGCGGCGTCATGACGCCCGGCGTCAACCCCGAGGACGCCCACTACAGCGCCGAGGAAATGGCTGCCGGTATCAGTGAGGCCCAGCGCTTCCACAAACCCACGGCAACCCACGCCCAGGGCCGCGACGGCATCCTCAATGCCGTGCGCGGCGGCATCAGCTCGGTCGAGCACGGCATCTACCTGGACGAGCGCTGTGTCGAGGAAATGGTCGAGCGCGGCACCTACCTGGTGGCGACGCTGGGGGCGATCAACAATATTCTCGTCAATACCGACCAGGGCATCCCCGACTACGCCATCGAAAAATCCCAACGGGTGGCGGAAATCCACCGCCAGGCCATCCGGCTGTTCTACAAGGCCGGCGGCAAGCTGGCGGCCGGCACCGATGCCGGCACGCCCTTCAACCTGCACGGCGACAACGCCCGCGAGCTGGGTTACCTGGTCGACGTCGGCGTCTCGCCCAGCGACGCCCTGGTGGCTGCCACCGGCAATGCGGCTGCCCTCAACCGCATCGAAGACGAAGGCCGCATCGCCGAGGGCAACCGTGCCGATCTGCTGCTGGTCGCTGGCAACCCGGTGGCCGACATCCAGGCGGCTGCCGACAAGGCCAACCACCGCGCCGTGATCAAGCGCGGCAACGTCGTCGCCGGCAGCCTGGACGCCCAGTAACCGCGGCCACGGGCCGTTTTCAATTCGCGTCCGGCTTCCAGCCGCTTCTGGCCCGGAAGGCCAGCGAGAGGATCGAGACCAGGATCGCCGTAAACAGGAACGAGGTCACGAGCTGCACGAAGGGCAGCAGTGCCAATAGGGCCGGCAACTCGCCGAGCTCGATGACCAGGGCCCGGAGCAACTGATCCACGACACCCAGCGGAATGGCGCCCAGCATGGTGGCGGCGAAGATGCGCCAGCCCGAGCCGCTGGTCTCGGCCCAGGCCGTCTCCAGACCGCCCGTTCTGTCCACCGAGATCGAGGGCAGGATGAAAGAGAATCGCACGCTGCAAAAGAAGCCGCCGGCGAAGATCGCCAGCATGACCAGGCCGACCCCGGCCATGGCGCCGGCCTGCACGGTCCAGTGGCTCTTCTGCAATAGCGGCGGCACGATGAAAAGCGGCAGGAAAGCCACCACGAAAGGCAGCGCCAACAAAAGCGCGTAGAAGAAGAACCGAGCCTCCCGGCGCCCAAATCGGAATCCCAGCCAGCGCCGGTCCTGGGGCCGGCCCAGCAGCACGTAACGGTGCCAGGCGACGGCGAAGGCGATCCAGAAGAGCCAGCGCAGGGGCTGCTCGAGCAACAGCCTGACCAGGGTGTGGAGCTCGAGGCGGGCGGCCAGGCCATCGCCGGCCAGCAGCACCAGATAGCTCAGCCCCAGCGGCAGCGCCGCCAGGGCGGCAAAGGCCGTGATGTTGGCAAAGACCAGGCGGTAGGCCCGGCCGATGGTCGACCACACCGGTAGTTTGCCGCCTTCCCCTGTCGTCATCGCTGTGCCCGGATCCAGCCTCGTTGCCATGATGACACAAACGCCGGCAAATGATTCCGCCTGTGATCCGTCGGGAAAGCCTGGCGCTTCCGGGCAAGAATCGGATTCAATATATTTTTCAATGGGTTAAAACGCTACTCCCGAAATTTTTTCATCTGGCACACGGGTTGCGAGGGACCCTGACGAGGCGGCATGAGCCGGGCCTCAGCGCAACGGGAGAACACCGATGTACATGACTTTCGAGAACTACAACGAGTTTCGCGACCTTTTGGGTGCCGACGCCGACGACATCATGGGCAAGCAGAGCCGCCACGACCGTCATCTCGCCGCCGCCAGCAAGGAGCTGGAAACGCTGGGCGACGACCTCAGCCTGGATGAGCTCTGGGACGAGACCGAAGACTTCGCGGTCCACTAAACACCACTATCTTCAGCTTGCCGGGGGGGGGGGCCTCAGCGGCCACCCCGCGGCAGCTCTTTTGCGCGAATCGTTCAAGATCATCGCGCAATATATTGATCCCAAAAGAAAAAATTGACAATATCTGGTGCCTCAGTCAATATGTAGGAGCCTGATAGAGATTTATATACCAGATGGGGGTTTTCCTCAGGCACAGCCCCCCGCGGAGTGGGACGCAGGGATCATGCACGACAACGGCTTCCGTTCGATCGCCCGGGTCATCCTGGGCTTTTCCTTTCTGGCGCTGTGGGTGATCGCCAGCGCCGTATTCGCCGGTTTTTTCGAGGCCGTCTGCCAGGCCTGCCTGCCGGCGGAACTGAAGGCCATGCTGTTCGCAGTCGTCGGTTTGGCGGTGGCCGGCAGCGGCAGCTTGGTGATCTGGCACCGCCATCGCAACCTTTTCGAGGATCCCCAGGCCGGGCCACACCACCCTTGACCGTAAGATCTTGCCCGGTCTGGGCCTGACGGCGCCGGGGCGCGAGGTCGGCCGTGACCGGATTGGAAATGCGGGCTAGGTTCGGCCATGCTGCTGCGCCCGCTTGCTTTCCTTGGCCGCCATGCCACCACGGCCATGGCGCTTTGCCTGTTGATCGGCATCGTGGCCCAGCCCCTGGCGGCTCTGCTCAGGCCGACGTTGACGCCGGCGGTGGCGGCGCTGTTGCTGTTCACCATGATCCGCATCGAATGGCGCGACGTGCTGGGCTATCGCCACCGCCCCTTCCTGGTGCTGGGCCTGCTGGGCTGGATGCTGGTGCTGTCGCCGCTGCTGGCGGCCGGATTGCTGGCGTTCTTGCCCTTGGGCCCAGGGCTGACGACGGCACTCATTCTGATGGCGGCTTCGTGTTCGTTGTCGTCTACCCCGGCTCTGGCACTGATGCTGGGGCTCGACGCCGCACTCGGGCTTGTCGTCATGGTGGGGGGGACGCTGTTGCTGCCGTTCACGCTGCCGCTGGTGGCCGTCGAACTGCTGGGCCTCGACGTGGCGGTCGACGCTTTCGGGCTCTGGCTCAGGCTGGCCGGGCTGATCGGCGGCGGTGCCGTGGCCGCCGTCGCCATCCGCCGCATCGTCGGCCGCCGGCGCTTGGCCGAGCACGGCCAAGTGGTCGACGGGCTTATCGTGCTGGCGCTCATTGTCTTCGCCATCGCCATCGTCGACGGCCTGACGCCACGCCTGCTGGCCGATCCGGCCTTTATCCTGGGCCTGGCGGGGCTCACCTTCGCCGTCAGTTTCGTTCACCTGGCGGCCGGCACGCTGGCTTTCGCCTGGGCCGGCTGGCAACAGGCGCTGACCTGCGGCTACGTGCTCGGCAACCGCAATCTCGGCGTGCTGCTGGCCGTGCTGCCGGCCGGGGCGCATCCCGACATCTTCCTCTATTTCGTCGTCGGCCAGTTGCCGATCTATCTCTGGCCGGCCATTCTGGCACCCGTCTATCGGAGGCTTTTGCAAAAATGAAGATCACCATCGATTATCGCCTGGCGCCCGAGCTGGAAAGCCGCCTGGTGGCGCTCGGCGACCAGGGCCTCGAGGTGCGGGCCGGGCGCACGGACGCCGAGCTGGCGGCTCTGGCCCCCGACACCGAGGTTCTCTGGCACGTGCTCAAGCCTGTGACGGCCGAATTCATTGCCGCCGCGAGCGGCTTGAAACTGATCCAGAAATTCGGCATCGGCGTCAACACCATCGACCTCGAGGCGGCCGGGGCGCGCTCGATTCCGGTTTGCAACATGCCCGGCAGCAACAGCCGCGCCGTGGCCGAATTGGCGCTGGGCCTGATGATCGCCGTGCTGCGCCGGATCGTGCGCTTCGACGGCGCCATGCGCCGTGGCGCCGGCTGGGATTCGATTCCCGAGCTGCAGGCCGGGGCCGGCGAGATCGGCGGCCGCACGGTGGGGTTGCTGGGCTACGGCGCCGTGGCGGCCGTTCTCGCCCCTGTGCTGGCGGCGCTGGGCGCCCGGGTCATCTACCATGACATTGTAGAGCCGCCCGAGGCGGCGGCCGAGCGGGTGGAGCTGGACGAGCTTTTGGCCCGGTCCGACATTCTTTCGCTGCACATCCCGCTGACGCCCGAGAGCGACGGCCTGATCGATGCCCGGGCGCTCTCGCTCATGAAACCGGGCGCGCTACTGATCAACACGGCGCGCGGCGAACTGGTGGATCAGGCGGCGTTGCTGGCGGCGCTCAGCGAAGGCCGCCTGGCCGGTGCCGGCCTCGACGTCTTCGCCGCCGAGCCCATAGCCGACGACAATCCGCTGCTGGGCCTGGAAAACGTTGTGCTGACGCCTCACGTGGCCTGGCTCACCGGCGAGACCTTCGGCCGCAGCCTGGAAGTGGCGATCGAGAACGGCCGCCGCCTGGTGGCCGGCGAGGCGTTGCTCAACCGCGTGGTCTGAGGGACGGCATGAGCACCGCCGCGGCAAAACCCCTGGTTCGGTTCCTGGACGACTTGCGCCAAGCGGGCGGGCTTCGGGGCGTCGACGTCGCCAACATTGCCGGCGTTTCCAGGGCCACAGCGTCGTGCTGGGCGAAGGGGCAGAAAACGCCAAATCCCCCTACCCAACTGGTGCTTTCCCGCTTGCACTACGTGGTAATGTGCTTGCGCGAATACTACGATCCAGGAGAGATCCGCGCCTGGCTCTACGCCCGCCATCCGCAGTTGCAAGGCGAACGCGCCGTCAATTTCATCCGTGGCGATCGTTCGCATGAGGTGCTCGCAATCCTCGACCGGCTCGACGCCGAGGTTTATCTCTGAAGCTGTCGGTCCACCTCGCGGCGAGTGCCTTGGAATCCGGGGTCGCTATTCGAGGTCGGGGTGGAATTTTCCCAGCGTGGCACCATGCCGCCCGTCGGCGGGGACCATCTTTTTCTCGACATGATGTATCATCATGATACAGATACGCGATGTGCCCCCATGCGCCTGAACCGTGGACGCCGGCCCACGCCACCACCAGGATTCGTGAAAAGATCGGGCCTGATCTGAAGCTTGGCTGGACCCGGCAGGCCGAGGAGCGAATGGCCGGCCTTCGTCGCGGTCGTCATCCCGTCGGCGGCGAACAATATCAAGGTGGTCACTGTGATGTGGCAGGACGAGGACCGGCGGTCCGGTTGAGAGGCGAGGTGGAATCCATGGCAGACTATCGCTACACGGAATGTGGGCTGGACAACGTCACCATCCGAAACATGGAGGTTCCGCTCGATGCGGGCGGCGAAGAGGTCTATTCGATTGCCAACATCCTTGGGCTGCACAAGGTCATCGCGCACAGCATCATCAGCGGCGCGCAAGGCATGGGCCCCAAGGAACTTCGTTTCCTGCGCACCGAAATGGGCCTGACGCAAGGTGAACTTGGCGGCATCGTGAAAAAGGAACACCTGACAGTGGGGCGCTGGGAGCGCGGCGAACACCCCATAGACGAAAACGCCGAGGTGGTCATCCGCCTGGTTGCCGCCGAGAAGCTTGGGCTCGACCTTGAGCTGACGGCTGAGGAGATGGCAGCAAGATGCGTGCCCAAGGCGGAATACAAGAGAATTCTTATCGACGGATCCAATCCGGCTCAATACCGTCCGCTGGCCGCCTAAGAACCTGCTTCAGCTCACAGCCAGCGCCGCCGCGATGGCGCCTTCGACCGCGGCTGCAGCGCCGCGGCCCTCGCCGGCCGCCAAGCGCGGTGCCACGTGGGCCTCGAGAATGCCGTCGAAGTTGCGCCGGCCGCGGCGGTAGGTCTCGCCGTAGCCCTTGTGCAGCCTGGCCGTTTCGGCCACCTGCAGGGCGAAATCGGCATCCAAGGCGGCGGCCCGGGTGACGGTCGCGAGCCAGGCCTCGATGCGGGTCTGTTCGTCCCCGAATCGGAAGCTTCGCGGCCGCCACCAGCGCAAGCCGCCAAGCAATCTCAGCAGCACGAACCCGCTGACGCTGGAGGTCGGGATGTGGAGGCCGATGTTGAAGGATTCGAGCCGGCCGGTACGCTCGGCCCAGGCCAACAGCGGCCGGGCGATGGCGGTGGGCAGCAACGAACAAAGTTCCTCGAGGCCGGGTTTGAGGTAATCGACGATGCGCAAGGGCTGGCCGGGCTTGGCGCCGACCTCGGTCCGCACCCGGCGCAGGCGTTCGCTCCGGGTCTTGAGGTCGGCCACGCGGATGACGTCCTGGTAGGACATCCAGGCGGCCAGGTGGCGGGCGACGCTCCGGCTGGTGGCGAGGTCGGGGCTCTGGTCGGCGGCCAACACACCGTCGAGGCGGTCGAGGTAGCGCCCGGCATAGGCGGCGTTCTGGTAATCGGCAAGCCGCGCCACCGCCTCGCCGACGAGTTCGTGAAGCTCGGCCGGACAAGTCTCGCGCAGGCGCTTTTCCAGGGCTGGCAGGTTGGCCGGCGGTGTCGCCGGTGGTGGCGCCGCAGGTTCGGCCATCTGGGGCTCCGGCGTGCCGGCCCGGGCGATATCGAAGCCCGCCGCGAAGCCCTCGAGGTTGGCGGCCACGGCGATGCCGGTCTCGGCCACCGCGGCCTCGTAGGCCTGGCGCGAAAGTGGCAGGACGCCCGAACCGGCGATGGCGCCCAGCAGCACGGCGTTGATGATGCTGCCACTCTCGCGGGCCAGCGCCGCCAGGTCGGCCAGGATGCGCTGGCGGGCCAGTACACGAGCCGCTTCCAGCACGCGTCCGGCCTCGAAACGGCCGTCACCGAGCGCCGCTTTCTCGGTCACCGAATAGACCCGGTGGGTCGAGGCGATCAGCGTCGTGCGGTCCGGGCTGACGAAACCGTTCTGCAGCGCCCGGCCGGCCTCCATCAACTCCGAGGCCACCATCAGGTCGATGCCGCCGGGGCTGGGCACGAGCGTCAGGATCGGCTCCCGGCCGGCCAGTTCGGCCCGTGTCGTGGGGAAGATTTCGATGTAATAGGTGGTCGCTCCGGTGCGCTGGGCGACGCCGGGGATGGCCGTGCGCTGCACTGGAAAGCCCTCGGACTGGGCCGCCCCCACCAGCCAGTCGGCCAGCACCCCGCCACCCTCGCCGCCCAGCGCCGCCACCAGGACGGAGAGCGGACGCTCCGGCAAGGCGCTCATGCCGGCGCTCCGCCGGGCCTGGCCAGCCAGCCGATCAGGCGCCCGCGCAGGGCCGCCACGAAGCGGTCCCAGAGGTTCGGGTTCTGCACGATCTCGGCCCGGTAGAACGATGGGCAGAGGATGGCGGCATGGGCCACCTCGCCACAAAGGCCGCAGCCGACGCAGCCTTGGTCGACACTGGCCACCGGGTCGGGCCTCAGCGGATCCGAGCTCGGCTTGATGGTCAGCGAGGGGCAGCCCGAAAGCCGGATGCAGGAATGATCGCCGGTGCATACCGTGTCATCGATGCCGAAGCGCTCCCGCACCAGGCGCCGGCCGGCTTCCAGTCGGGCGCGGTCGGCGGGCTTCTTGCGCCGCTGCAGGGCCAGCATGCATTCGCCATCGGCAACGATCACCTTGAGGCCGGGATCGCTGGTGGTCATGGCTTGGCGCAGCGTCCGCACCATGGCCGCCACGTCGTAGGTGCGCACTTGGCGCAGCCATTTGACGCCGACGCCACGCAGCGCGCTCGGGATATCCATGCCGCTGGGCTCGTCGCGGGCGTTCTTGCCGCTGCTCGGGATGTACTGGGCGCCGGTGGCCGAGGTGTAGCCGTTCTGGAAGATCAGCAACACCGAATCGTCGCGGTTGAAGACGGCTTTGGCGATGCCGCTGGTCAGGCCGTTGTGCCAAAAGCCGCCGTCGCCCATGGCGCTGATCACGCGTTTGCCGAAAGCCGGCGCCACGCCGCCCGAGGCGGCCAAGCCCAAACCGTAGCCCAGGACGGTGTTGCCCATGTTGAAGGGCGGCAGCGTCGAGAACGTGTGGCAGCCGATGTCAGAGGAAAGGTGCACCGGGCCGGTTTCCTTCTCCAGGATCTTCATGGCGCTGAATACCGGCCGTTCGGGGCAACCGACGCAGAAGCCGGGTGGGCGCAACGGCACCGGCTGGCCGAGAATTTCGGCCGCCCGGTTCTTGTGTGCCAGCAGGGCCTGGGCCCGCGCCGCCACCTCCGTCACCTCGATGCCGGCGGGCCGGCTGGCGGCAATGAATTCGGCCAGGCCCGCCAGCACCACTTCGGCCGTGTATTCGCCGGCCATGGGCAGCACGTCCTTGCCAAAGACGCGGGCTTCCAGGCCGGCTTTGCGCAAGAACACGTTGGCCGCCTGCTCGATGAAATCAGGCTGGCCTTCCTCGATCACCAGCACCGCCTTCTTGTCCCGGCAAAAGGCCGTGAATTCCTCGGCCACCAGCGGATAGGTGACGTTGAGGACGTAGACCGGCAGGCGCGCCTGGCCGAAGGCGTCGGCCAGGCCGAGCTGGGCCAATCCACGCGCCACGGCGTTGTAATGGCCGCCCTGGACGATGATGCCGACGTCTTGGCCGTCGCCGTCAAAAACCTCGTTGAGTTCGTGCCGGCGGATGAAGTCCAAGGCCGCCGGCAGCCGCACCTCGACCTTGTGCTTCTCCTGGGCGTAGGTCGAGGGCGGCAGACAGATGCGTCCGAAGTCGAAGTCGGGCTTCTCCAGCACTTGTTTTCGCGAGAACTCGGGGGCCCGGTTGCTTTGGCATTGGAATTGGCCCCAGACGTGGCAGGCGCGGATGCGCAGCTCCAGCATGACCGGCGTATTGCTGGCTTCCGAAAGCTCGAAGCCCCGTTCCACCATCTTGACGATGGTGGCGAGCTCCGGCCTGGGATCCAGCAGCCAGATTTGCGACTTCATGGCGAAGGCGTGGCTGCGTTCCTGGATGATGGAGGCGCCTTCGCCGTAGTCCTCGCCGATGATGATCAGGGCGCCGCCCTTGACGCCGGCGGAGGAGAGGTTGGAAAGCGCATCCGAGGCGACGTTGGTGCCCACCACCGACTTCCAGGTGACGGCGCCGCGCAGCGGGTAGTTGATCGAGGCGCCCAAGAGCGCCGCGGCGCCGGCCTCGTTGGCCGAGGCCTCGAAATGGATGCCGAGCTCGTCGAGGATGTCCTGGGCGTCGGCCAGCACGTCCATGAGGTGGGAAATCGGAGCCCCCTGGTAGCCGCCGACGTAGCTCACCCCCGATTGCAACAACGCCTTGGTCACCGCCAGGATGCCTTCGCCGTGGAAGGTGCTGTTGGCCCCCAGGCGCAGAAGTTCGACTTCCTTTTTGAATGAACGTTCCATGATTGATTGGGTGCTTTTTTTCACAAGGCGGAAGCGGGCGGAGCTCAAGACCGGCCGACCACGCGGCGCCGCCCTTCGGGCCCCCCGCCGGTCCCCGCTAGCCCCTGGTTGCTCGATAATCTAGTATTATCCTTTGTGCCGGCCAGCCGCAATCTCTGGCGCCTGGTTCCTGGCGGAACTTGCGGCGTCCCGCCGGTCGACGAACGCCACTTGCAAACGAGCCGAGATCCGGGGAAACTTAGGGATTGAGGCACTGTGCCGGGGGTGTGTCCTGGGATTCCCCAGGGACCTTCGCGCGACAGGGGTGTATTGCCGCAAGGTGGCCGAACCCGCAACAGCAACCCGGCAGGGAAGGGTACGAGGCAGTGGCCGATACGACCTACGAAGTCAATATCCGCATGGGCGGCGAGTGGAAGTTCGAGCCCCGCTACGGCGAATTCGAAAAGGACGAGGCTATCGAAGACGCCAAGCGGGTGGCCGATACGCCCGGCGTCGAGGCCGTCAAGGTGATCAAGGAAACTTACGACTCCGGGAGTAACCAGACGCGCGAATCGACGGTTTTTTCGACCTCCAAACTGGCTTCCGTGGGCGAGCAGTACAGCGGCCAGGACTTTAGCAGCATGGAGGTCAAGGTCGACGATGGTCCCGACCTCGCCAACATGGCCGTTGACCTCAACGCCGGCCGTTCGCTCGGCTCCCGAGGCGCTTCCGCCCATAGCACCAGCGATTGGGACCCGGGGACAAGCGTCCGCCCGCCGCCCCGCCGCGCCGGCCAGGGCGGCGGCGTGGTTTTCGTCAAGTTGATCACCATCATCGGCGTCAGCCTGGCCTTCGCCGCCTCTTCGTCATACGTCTACACCAATTTCTTCTATGGCTGAGCGCATGCCCAGACGACGCTCAGGGGCCCCCGCATGAGCCTTTAGGTCCAGACCTGGCTGGTGTTTGGGCTCTCGTTCCTGGCCTGCTTCGTTTCGCTGTCGGCCATCTTCATCTCGCCCTCGGAACGGACGGTGATGCTGACCTGGCTGATGAGCAGCGACAAGGAGGCCGAGGAAGAGGCCAAGGAACTCGGGATCCCTCCCACGGTCAGCACCTGGGATGCCCTGAAGCTGATGTTTTTCCCCGACAAGGAGGGCAGCGAGCTCGAACACGATGCCAAATCGGCGCCCGACCAGGCCGCGGATGGCAAGGACGGTGTGGAGGGCGAGGGCGGCGAGGAAGACGACGAGGGTGTCGACGAAGCAGCAACCAAGACCGAGAGCTTCCGTTCCGCCCGCACCTCCGTGATGAAGTTCCTCGAGGGATCCTTGGCCTCGATGATGAAGGCTGGCTTTCAGCTCGACGCCCTCAACAAGTTCGGCTGCCACCTTTACCTGGCCGGCGCCTGCGAGCGGACTTCGCGGGTCGCCGAGTTGACGCACGAACAGTTCGTCTCGCTGCTCGAGGGCTGCCTATCCGTGCTCGGTTCGGAAAAACGCATCGCCCGGCGCTTTGGCGAAAAATACGAGGAGTACCTGCTGGAGCCGCGCTATGCAGACATGTTCCGGGCCGGCAACGAGGCCATGGAACGTTTCGGCGACGGCGACGACGATGACGGCCAATCGCTCAACGATGCCCTGGAAAGCTGGAACACGCCCTCCGACCAGTACGACCCCGACGCTCCCATCGCCGTCATGTTCACCGACATCGTGGGCTCGACGGCGCTCAACCAGACCCACGGAGACGAGGTGGCGCAGAAGATCGTGCATACTCACAACTCCGTGGTGCGCCAGTCCCTGCAGCGCCATGGCGGCAACGAGGTCAAGCACACCGGCGACGGCATCATGGCGTCCTTCAAGAACATCACCAACGCCGTCAAGAGCGCCGTTGCCATGCAGAAGGCGCTGGTCGAACACAACGCCAAGAAGCCCGATATCCCGCTGCACATCAAAATCGGTGTCAATGCCGGCACGCCGATCGCCGAGGATGGCGACCTCTTCGGTACCACGGTGCAGCTTGCCGCCCGCATCTGCGACAAGGCTGGAGCCGGCGAAATTTGCGCCACCAACCTGGTGCGCGAGCTCTCTCAGGGCAGCGGCGCCGAGTTCCAGAGCATGGGCGACTTTGAGCTCAAAGGCGTCAGCGAGACCACCACCATCTATCAGGTGGTCGCCCCGGGCATGGCCAAGCGCAAGACCGAGGCTGCCTGACGCCGCCTCTCTCTCCTCTATTCGTCGATCACCGGGTTGCTAAGCACGCCGACGCCTTCGATGTCGACTTCGACGACATCGCCGGCCTTCATCCAGACCGGTGGCTTGCGGGCGAAGCCGACGCCTGAGGGCGTGCCGGTGGAGATGACGTCGCCGGGCTCGAGGGCGGTGAAGCTCGATATGTATTTGATCAGCGTGACAATCGGGAAGATCATCAGGTCGGTGTTGGCTTTCTGCATCTCCTGGCCATTGAGCCTGAGCGAGATGGCCAGCTTCTGGGGGTCGGGAATTTCGTCGGCCGTGACCATCCAGGGGCCGAAGGGGCCGGAGCCTACGAAGTTCTTGCCCGGTGTGAATTGCGTGGTGTGGCGCTGCCAGTCGCGGATGCTGACGTCGTTGTAGCAGGCGTATCCGGCAACGTAGTCGAGCGCCTCCGCCTCACCGATATGCCGTCCCGGGCGGCCGATGATGACGGCCAGTTCGGCTTCGTAATCGACCTTGTCGGATACCTTGGGCGCTATGATGGCTTGGCCGTGGCCGATCTGGCTGTTGGCGAAGCGGGTAAAGAGGGTGGGATTGTCGACTTCCTGGGCGCCGCCTTCCTTGCGGTGGTCGTCGTAATTCAAGCCGACGCAAATGATCTTGGCCGGATCAATGATCACCGGTAGGTGGCTGACGTCGTCGAAGCCCAGGTCCGCGGCCTTGCCGGCCGCCGCCGTGGCCAACTCGTCGAGCGCTCCGGCCGCCAGGACCTGGCGCAAGCCGCTGTATTTGCCGCCGAGCTCGCGGCCCACGTCGATGATGCCATCGTCGTTGACGACGCCGTAGCTGTCCCGATCCTGATGTCTGAAACTGGCGACTTTCATTTCTCATGCTCCTGCTGCTGACTGGCTGGCGGCGCGGCGATTCATAGGGGCATCGGCCGCCAATGACAAGTTCGGCCGGCGCCTCAGCGTGCCTGGCCGTGGTATTCCGGGTTGGGGATCATGTCGACGGCCGAGGCCAGGCGGTTGGACATGTTGAAGAAGCCGGCGACCTCGGCGATGTCCCAGATGTCGGCGTCGCTGAAGCCCAAGTCGCGCAAGCGCTGGCGGTCCGCTTCGCCAACGGTGTGGGATTCCAAGGTCAACTTGACGGCGAAGTCGAGCATGGCGCGCTGGCGCGGCTCCAACTCGGCCACCCGGTAGTTCATCACCATCAGTTCGCCCAGCATAGGATCGCCCGAAAGCTCGCGCACCGCGGCGCCGTGGGCCACCTGGCAGTAGTAGCAGCGGTTCGACGACGACACCGCGACCGCAATCATCTCGCGCTCCAGTTTGCTCAGCCCCGATTCGCCGAGCATCAGTCCGTTGTAGAACGATATGAAGGCGCGCAGCTTGTCCGGGTGCCAGGCGTAGGCGCGGATGACGTTGGGCACCAGCCCCAGCTTCTCCATGCATTTGGCGTAGTATTTCTCGATGTCGGCGTCGAGCACCTCGGGCTCCTGGAGATCGAGGGCGGTGATGTGGTCGGGTTGGGACATGAATTTCCTCTGACGGGTTGGAGTGACTCTCTTCAGCCGCACTGGGCGCGCTGGCGCAGCAACTGGTCGGCCAGCACGCAGGCCACCATGGCCTCGCCCACCGGCACGGCGCGAATGCCGACGCAGGGATCGTGGCGGCCACCCGTGGCGGCCTCGACTTCAGCGCCGCGGCGGTCGATGCTGGGCACCGGAGTCGGGATGCTCGAGGTCGGCTTGACGGCGAAGCGCAGCACGATGTCCTGGCCGCTCGATATGCCGCCCAGGATGCCGCCGGCGTTGTTGCTGAGAAACTTCGGTCCGTCGTTGCCCGGGCGCATGGCGTCGGCGTTATCTTCGCCCCGAAGCGCCGCAGCGCCAAAGCCGGCCCCGATCTCGACGCCCTTGACGGCGTTGATGCTCATGATGGCCGCCGCCAGCTCGGCGTCGAGCTTGCCGTAAACGGGCGCCCCCAGGCCGGCCGGCAAGCCGCTGGCCTGGACCTCGATAACGGCGCCGACTGAGGATCCGGCCCGGCGCACCTCGTCGAGATAGTTTTCCCAGGCTGTGGCGGCCGCCGCGTCGGGACACCAGAAAGGGTTTTCCTCCACCGCCGTCCAAGACCAGGCGGCGCGGTCTACGTGCCGCTCACCCATCTGCACCAGGGCGCCGCGCACTACCACGCCCTCGCCCAGCACCTTGCGGGCCAACGCCCCCGCCGCCACGCGACACGCCGTCTCGCGGGCCGAAGCGCGGCCCGAGCCACGCCAGTCGCGGTGGCCGTATTTGCGCTCATAGGTGAAATCGGCATGGCCCGGCCGGTAGAGGTCTTTGATGGCCTCGTAGTCGGCACTGCGGGTGTCGGTGTTGTCGATTTGCAGCGACACCGGCGTGCCGGTGGTGCGGTCTTCAAAAACGCCTGACAAGATTTGCACCTGATCGGCCTCGCGGCGCTGGCTGACGAAACGGCTCTGACCGGGTCGGCGGCGATCCAACCAGTGCTGGATGTCAGCTTCGGTCAAGTCCAGCCCGGGCGGCATGCCGTCGACGACGCAGCCGATGGCCGGGCCGTGGCTCTCGCCCCAGGTGGTGACGCGGAAGAGGTGGCCGAAGGTGTTGTGGGACATGAGATAGGGGCTGGGGGATATGAGGCTGGAGAGCCACCTATACCGTGGCGATGTCCGGGGCGTCGGCAGCCTTCATGCCGACCACGTGGTAGCCGCAGTCGACGTGATGCACTTCGCCGGTGACGGCGCTGCCGAGATCGCTGAGCAGATAGACCGCGGCCCCGCCCACATCCTCGGTGGTGACGTTGCGCCTAAGCGGTGCATTGAGCTCGTTCCACTTCAGGATATAGCGGAAATCGCCGATACCCGAGGCCGCCAGGGTCTTGATCGGCCCGGCCGAAATGGCGTTGACGCGGATGCCGCGCGGACCCAGATCGCTGGCCAGGTAGCGCACGCTGGCCTCGAGCGCCGCCTTGGCCACGCCCATGACGTTGTAGTGCGGCGTCACCCGCTCGGCGCCGACGTAAGAGAGCGTCAACAGGCTGGCAGTGTCGCTCAGCAGCCGCTCGGCGCGCTGGCAAACGGCAGTGAAGGAATAGCAGCTGATGTTCAGAGACTTGGCGAAATTGTCCGGTGTGGTGTCGATATAGCGGCCGTTGAGCTCGTCGCGATCCGAATAGGCGATGGCGTGGACCAAAAAGTCGAGCTGGCCGAGCTTTTCCTCGACCATCGTCATGGCTGCGTCGATGCTGTCGAGATCGGATACGTCGCAAGGCATGACGATCTCCGACCCGGCCTTGGCGGCCAGCGGCACGACTCTTTTTTCCAGGGCCTCACCTTGGTAGGTGAAGGCCAATTCGGCACCCTGATCGGCCACCGCCCGGGCGATGCCCCAAGCCAATGAGCGTTCGTTGGCGACTCCCATGATCAGGCCTTTTTTGCCGGCCAACAGGGGGGTGGAAGCGGACATCGAAACCTCTTTCCAAAACGTTACCGGAGTAGATTTCGGGCATCCTACACCAAACCATGAAGGGCGCAAATCGGCGCCAAACCAGGGCCAAATCGGGGTTCTCGCCGGCTTGCCGGGACCGTCTCTGTTGAATCCTGCCGTCGGCTATGGAAAATTGCGTCGTTGCAACAATTGCCCGGAGAAGTTCCGGGTCTACAGGGAGCCCCGACATGCGCGGACTGATCCAGGGACGACAGCTTCTGATCTCGACGCTGATCGATTACGCCGCCGAATTCCACGGCGATACCGAAATTGTCACCAAGACGGTCGAGGGCCCGATCCACCGCTATACCTACGGCGAATCGCAAAGCCGA
>JASLXG010000180.1 GCA_030740435.1 Alphaproteobacteria bacterium
CGCCCCCAGGTGATGCGATCCGAAAGGAAAAGACCGAAGAGCGTAGTGGGACTACGCGCTTCGATCTTTTCCGTAGCGGGCGCGCGGCTGGGGGCGACCCTTCGGGCGGCGCTGTCGCACCGACAGGGTGCGTCGCGCCGCTTGCCCGATGTCCCACATCGCGCTATGCAGCGCTCCTACCCTGTCGGCGCGACAGCGCCGCGCAGGCCATGACCCGGTAAGAAATGCGGACTAGCTATCACGACTATCTCTCCTCCATCGAGGAGATCATCGCCGACGTGCGCCAGGGCCGCATGGTCATTCTGGTTGACGACGAGGACCGCGAGAACGAGGGCGATCTCGTCATCCCGGCCGAGATCGCCGACGCCGAGGCCGTCAACTTCATGGCCAAGCACGCTCGCGGGCTGATCTGCCTGGCGCTGACCGGCGAACGCATTGCCGAGCTCGAACTGCCCCTGATGGCGCACAAGAACGAATCGCGCCACCAGACCGCCTTCACCGTCTCCATCGAGGCCCGTGAGGGCGTCACCACGGGAATTTCAGCGGCCGACCGGGCCCGGACCATTGCCGCGGCCATCGACCCGGCAAAGGGAAAATCCGACATCAACAGCCCGGGCCACGTCTTTCCTCTGGTGGCCCGCGACGGCGGCACCCTGGTGCGGGCCGGCCACACCGAGGCGGCGGTCGATATCGCCCGCCTGGCCGGCTTCAACCCCTCGGGCGTGATCTGCGAAATCATGAACGAAGACGGCACCATGGCACGGCTGCCGGACCTGGTGACCTTCGCCCAGTTCCACGGCCTCAAGCTGGGCACCATCGCCGACCTGATCGCCTATCGCCGCCACAACGACACCTTGATCCGACGCACCCTCGAGACCACGCTGGAAAGCCGTTTCGGCAGCTTTCGCTTGATCGTCTACGTCAATTCGGTCGAGTACGCCGAGCACATCGCGCTGGTCAAGGGCGATCTTTCGGGCCATGATCCGGTGCTGGTGCGGGTCCACGCCTTCGACTTGCTGGACGACCTGCTGCTGGCCGAGGGCGGTCGCGGCGGCCAGTTGCACAGCGCCATGAGCGAGATCGAGCGCGCCGGCCGCGGCGTGCTGGTGCTGATCCGCGAGCCCCGGCGGTCCTCGCTTTCGGATTCGGTGCGCGATCGTCTGGGCGAGCCCCTCGAAGTGCCGCCGCAGTTGCGCGACTATGGCATCGGGGCGCAGATTTTGCTCGATCTCGGGGTTCGCGATATGGTGTTGTTGTCGAATTCCCAGCGCACCATCGTCGGCCTCGAGGGCTACGGCTTGAGCATCGCCGAACAACGTTCCATTCCCAAGCTGGAGGGCTTCTAACCATGGTTGACGCGCCCTACCTCCTGATCGTCGATGCGCGATTCTATCCCGACATTTCCGACGAGCTGGTGCGCGGTGCCCTGGGTGCCATCGAGGAGGTCAGGGGCAGCTACATGCGCGTCTCGGTGCCCGGCGCCTTCGAGCTGCCGGCTGCCATCCGCATGGCCATTCGCTCCATGGAGCTGGTCGGCGGCCGGCGGCGCTACGACGGCTACGTGGCTTTGGGCTGCGTCATCCGCGGCGAAACCAGCCACTACGATCACATCTGCGCCGAGGCGGCGCGCGGTCTCAACGATATCGCCATGAACTTTTCCGTGGCCGTCGGCAACGGCATCCTGACCTGCGAGACCCGCGAGCAGGCACTGGTCCGGGCCGCCACCAACCAGGGCAACAAGGGCGCCCAGGCGACCCGCGCCGCCATCGAGATGGTGCGGGTCAAGCGCGAGCTGATGCCGGCGCGATGAGCGTTGCGGCCGCGTCTTCCGATCCCAATTCCCGACCGGGGCGGCGCAGACTGGCCCGCCTGGGGGCTGTTCAGGCACTTTACCAGATCGAAATTTCGGCCACCCCGGTGGAACTGGTGATCGCCGAGTTCTTGGCCCATCGCCTGGGCCAGGAGCTCGACGGCGATCGCTATGGCGAGGCCGACGGCGATTTCTTCTCGCTCATCGTGCGCGGCGTCAGCGGCCAGCGCCAGGACCTCGACGACATGATCGCGGCGGCGCTCACCACCGCCTGGACGGTGGCGCGCCTCGACGCCATCCTGCGCCATATCCTGCGCGCCGGCGCCTTCGAGCTGGCCCAGCGTCCGGACGTGCCGGCGCGGGCCGTCATCAACGAATACCTCGATCTGGCCAAGGCCTTCTTCGACGGCACCGAGCCGCGCCTGGTCAACGGCGTGCTCGATCGCCTCGGTCATGTCCTGAGGCCCGAAGAATTGGGGCCGGCGGCGCAGGAGATGGCGGCCGAAAGTGGCTGAGCTGGGCCGGCGCGGCGAATTCGAATTGATCAACGAGATTTTTGCGCCGCTGGCCAGCGGCCACGAGCTGGCCTTCGGTTTGACTGACGATGCCGCGCTGGTACGGCCACGGCCGGGCTGCGATCTGGTACTGACCAAGGATGCCCTGGTGGCCGATGTGCATTTTCCCGCCGACGAGGCGCCGGACCTGGTGGCCCGCAAACTTTTGCGCGTCAACCTTTCGGACCTGGCGGCCATGGGCGCGGAGCCGCTGGGCTACCTGCTGGCCCTGGCCCTGCCGGCCGATCTGGGCGAAGGCTGGTTGGAGTCGTTTGCCGCCGGCCTGGCCAGTGACCAGGGCGAGTTCGACCTGGCGCTGCTGGGCGGCGACATGGTGGCGACGCCGGGCGCGCTGACGTTGTCGCTGACGGCGCTGGGCGAGGTCGAGGAGGGCCGCGCGCTGCGTCGCAACGGGGCCCGCCAGGGTGATCTCGTCTATCTATCGGGCAGCATCGGGGATGCTGCGCTGGGTTTGCTGGTGCTCAAGGGGGGATTGGCGGGACTGGACCGGCAAGCCGCTGGGGCGTTGCTCGATCGCTATCGGCTGCCGCGCCCGCGCCTCAAGCTGGGGCGGGCGCTGGGCGGTCTGGTCAGTGCCGCCAGCGATGTCTCGGATGGTCTGGTCGCCGATCTCGAACATATCTGCCAGGCTTCCGGCGTGGCGGCGCTGATCGAGGCGGCGCGTTTGCCGCTGTCGCCGGCGGCCGAGGCGGCGCTGGCGCTCGATCCGGCGTTACGGCGGCGGCTACTGGCCGGCGACGACTACGAAATCCTGGCCACGCTGGCGCCGGAGGGCGAGGCCGCGGCGGTGGCTGCCGCGGCCGCGGCCGGCGTGGCCTTTACCCGGATCGGTGAAATTCGCTCCGGCAGCGGCGTCAGCTTGCGCGACGCGGACGGCCGAATCCTCGAGGCCGGGGCCGGTTACCGGCATTTTTGAATTCCCGCCAAGGCAGCCGCTGGAATGAATAGAGCCCAACGCAACGTTGCCGTCCTGGCCGGCTGCCAGGCGCTGCTGCTGACCGGCAATGCCATCCTCATCGCGCTGAGCCCACTGGTCGGCTTTGCCCTGGCGCCCGACAAGGCCTTTGCCACGCTGCCTGTCACCAGCTACGTGGTGGCCACGGCGCTAAGCACGGTGCCGGCCTCGCTCTGGATGAAGCGGGTGGGGCGGCGCGCCGGCTTCATGACGGGAGCCGTGATCGGCATCGGGGCCGGGGCGTTGTCGAGCTACGCCATCTACAGCGGCGACTTTATGCTCTTTTGCGCCGGCACCGGCCTTGCGGGCCTCTACAACGCTTGTGGCCAGTACTACCGCTTCGCCGCCGTCGACGTGGCCAGCGACAGCTTCAAGAGCAAGGCCATCTCCTTCGTCATGGCCGGCGGCATCGTCGGTGCCTTCCTGGGCCCCGGCAGTGCCATCCTGACGCGTGACGTCTTTCCCGAGCACCTATTTCTCGGCTCCTACATGTCGACCATGATCTTTGCGCTGCTGGCCATCGGCCTGCTGACGCTGGTCGACATCCCACCGCCCGGCGAGCAAGAGCGCCAGAGCGGCGGTCGCCCCCTGGCCACAATCGTCGCCCAGCCCGTCTTTTTGGTGGCCGTGCTGGGCGGCATGATCGGCTACGGCGTGATGAACTTGGTGATGACGGCGACGCCGCTGGCCATGACGGCGTGCCAACATCCCTTCGACGATACCGCTATCGTCATCCAGTGGCATATCGTCGGCATGTTCGCGCCGGCCTTCTTCACCGGTTCGCTGATCAACCGCTTCAGTGTGCTGAAGATCATGCTCTGCGGCACGCTGTTGATGTTCGCCTGCGTCGCGGTGGCGCTTTCGGGCTTGGAATTCCTCTATTTCTGGACCTCGCTGGTGCTACTGGGGCTGGGTTGGAACTTCCTTTTCGTCGGCGGCACGACGCTGTTGACCGAGTGCTATGCGCCGGCCGAAAAGGCCAAGGTGCAGGCGGCCAACGACTTTCTCGTGTTTGGCACCGTGGCCGCCGCCTCGCTGACTTCGGGCACGCTTTTGCACCTGATCGGCTGGCACGCCGTGCTTTTGGGGGCGCTGCCCTTCCTGGCGTTTACCGGGCTGGCCTCGCTGTGGCTGCTGCGCCGCCGGGTGGCCTGAGCGCGGTTGCCTTTTGCTGGCTTCTCCCGTAAGTTCCGCGAGATTTTTTTGCCGCCAATAGGTGGCGTTTTTCGGCCCATTCGAGCCCCTTTGCCATGAGGATCTGAAGCCATGCCAACCATTTTGTGGTTCGTCTTCGCCTGCGGCGTCCTGGCCGTGCTCTACGGTGTCTATGCCAGTCGTTCGGTATTGGCTGCCAGCCCCGGCAACGAGCGTATGCAGGAAATCTCCCAGGCCATCCAGGAAGGGGCCAATGCCTATCTCAACCGCCAGTACACGACCATCGCCATCGTTGGCGTCGTGGTGCTGGTGGTGGTGTTCTTCTTCCTCGGCCTCAAGGCGGCCGTGGGCTACGCCATTGGCGCCGTGTTGTCGGGGGCTGCCGGCTACATCGGCATGAACATCTCGGTACGCGCCAATGTGCGCACCGCCGAAGCGGCGCGCCAGGGCTTGCAGGAAGGCCTGGCCATCGGCTTCAAGGCGGGTGCCGTCACCGGCATGCTGGTGGCCGGCTTTGCCCTGCTGGCGGTGGCCGGTTACTTCGGCGTGTTGCTGGCCATGGGCGGCGACCTGGCCGGGCGCGAGATCGTCGACGCCCTGGTAGCGCTGGGCTTCGGGGCCTCGTTGATTTCCATCTTTGCTCGTCTCGGTGGTGGCATCTTCACCAAGGGTGCCGACGTCGGCGCCGATCTGGTGGGCAAGGTCGAGGCCGGCATTCCCGAGGACGATCCGCGCAACCCGGCGGTGATCGCCGACAACGTCGGCGACAACGTCGGCGATTGTGCCGGCATGGCGGCCGACCTCTTCGAGACCTACGCCGTGACGGTGGTCGCCACCATGGTGCTGGCCTGGATCTATTTCAGCGGCGATACCGCCATGCAGCTGACGCTGATGCTTTATCCGCTGGTCATCGGCGGGGCCTGCATCATCGCCTCGGTGATCGGCACCTTCTTCGTCCGCCTGGGCGCCAGCCAGAACATCATGGGAGCGCTCTATAAGGGCTTTTTGGTCTCGGCCGTGCTTTCGGCCGTGCTCTTTTGGCCGGTCACCGACATGTTCGTCGGCATGGCCAGCACTTTCAGCATCAGCGGCAAGGCGGTCACCGGCCTCGACCTCTTCTTCTGCGCCATCCTCGGCCTGGTCATCACCGGCCTGATCATCTGGGTCACCGAATACTACACCGGCACCACCTATCGTCCGGTGCAGTCGATCGCGCGTTCCTCGACCACGGGCCACGGCACCAACGTCATCCAGGGCCTGGCCATCTCGATGGAGGCGACGGCCGTGCCGGCACTGATCATCTGTGCCGGCATCATCATCGCCTTCAACCTGGCCGGTCTCTTCGGCATCGCCATCGCCGTCACCGCCATGCTGGCGCTGGCCGGCATGGTGGTGGCACTGGATGCCTACGGTCCCGTCACCGACAATGCCGGCGGCATCGCCGAAATGGCCGATCTCGAGGAATCGGTACGCAACACCACCGATGCCCTCGACGCCGTCGGCAATACCACCAAGGCGGTGACCAAGGGCTACGCCATCGGCTCCGCCGGCCTCGCCGCGCTGGTGCTGTTCGCCGCCTATACCGAGGACCTCAAGGCCTTCTTCGGCGACGTCAAGGTCGACTTCACGCTGAGCAATCCCTACGTCGTCGTCGGCCTCTTCCTCGGCGGCATGTTGCCTTATCTCTTTGGCGCCATGGCCATGACGGCGGTGGGCCGGGCCGCCGGCTCGGTGGTCGAAGAGGTGCGGCGCCAGTTCCGCGAGATTCCCGGCATCATGGAAGGCACCGCCAAGCCCGATTACAGCCGTGCCGTCGATCTTTTGACCCGGGCCGCCATCAAGGAAATGATCGTGCCCTCGATGTTGCCGGTATTCGCCCCGATAGTGGTCTACTGGGTGATCCGGGCGCTGGCCGACCAGGGCGCCGCTTTCTCGGCGCTGGGTGCCATGTTGATGGGCGTTATCGTCACCGGCCTCTTCGTGGCCATCTCGATGACCGCCGGTGGCGGCGCCTGGGACAATGCCAAGAAATTCATCGAGGACGGCAACCACGGCGGCAAGGGCTCCGAGGCCCACAAGGCAGCGGTGACCGGCGATACCGTGGGCGATCCCTACAAGGACACCGCCGGACCGGCCATCAACCCGATGATCAAGATCACCAACATCGTGGCGCTCTTGCTGCTGGCCACGCTGGCGCATTAGGGTTTTTTGTAGCCCCTCACCGGGCGGGCGCTCCGCGCCCTTGGCCTCCGCCCCCCAGGGGGGCGGCTTAGCGCCGATAGCAGAGCGTGATTGTTGCTGCTTGGTCTTGGTGCAACAGGAGCGACCGCGACCCGCCGCCCCTGCGGCGCGCCCGCGCAGGCAGCGGAGCGCAGCTCCGCCGCCGTGAGCGACAAAAACCCTGATTGGATCGGAGATCCAATCAGGGCATACCGGGGCCCGAGCCCTCGTTGGTGAAGCGGCCGATGTTGCCGAAGATCTGCTGGAAGAGGCCAAGCTCCTTGCCCCGGGTCGGCGTCACCCGTTCCACCAGCTCGATCTTGCGGGCATCATCGAGGCCGTAACGTTCGATTTTCTCGACGATGCCGGTTTTACTGAAGCTGATGGCCAGGACCTGCTGCTTTAGAAGGTCCTTCTCGAAGAAGGCGAAGGTTTCCGTGTGCTTCGAGATGTAGTACCAGGTCGTGGTTTCGAAGGTGCCGACATTGGAGGGCGAGCCCAACAGGCGCAAGACATCGCTTTGGTTGCTGAGCTTGGGTTGGATCTTGGCGATCTGCTCTTCGTCGGGAACGTGGCCCTGGATATCGCTGAGCGGGGCGCAGGCGCCCAATACCAGAAGGCCGGCGAAAAGACCGGCGCGAAGACCGAGAGCTGATTTTCGGGGCCACATGAGCGCTGATCCGCCAAAAGGGTTCGGGAAGCGATTTCCCGGGGGGCCGGCTGCTGGCCGGCACCATGGCACCGCGGGGCGAGAGCTGTCAACGCTCTTGGCATTGGAGCGTTAAGTTATGGTTTTTAAACGATTTTTCAAGCGCGGCCAGGCCTCCGACGAAGTCTACCTGCTGTATCGCAGCGTCGTTGCCCAAGCCCGCGCGGCGGCTTTCTACGAGCACCTGGGCGTGCCCGACACGCTGGACGGGCGTTACGACCTGCTGGTGCTGCACTGCCATCTGGTGGCGCGGCGCCTGCGCCTCGAAGGTGAAGCCGGGGTGGCCCTGGGGCAGGCGCTCTTCGATCTCATGATGAGCGACATGGATCGGGCTTTGCGCGAGATGGGGGTGGGCGATCTCAGCGTCGGCTCCCGGGTCAAGGCCATGGCGCGGGCCTATTATGGCCGGGCCAAGGCCTATGACGAGGCTTTGGCGGCCGGCGAGGGGCCACTTTCCGCCGCCCTCGGGCGCAACGTCTACGGCACCCTGGGCGATGACCGGGGGCCCCAGGCGGCCCGCATCGAAGCCCAGCTGGCGGCGCTGACCAGCCATGTCCTGGCCCAGGTCGCGCATCTGGCAGCGGCCGGGCGCCGGGCGTTGCTGGCCGGAGAGATCGATTTCCTGCCCCCGCCGGAGGCGAATAGCGCCCCCGCCGGAGGTGAAAGCACCCCCACCGGAGGTGAAAGCACCCCCGCCGGAGGTGAAAGCAATTGACCGGAGCGACGATTTGACACTATTTTCCGGCCCTTCCGCGGCGGCGGGCGGAAGAGATCGAAATCGGAGGACGGCAATGGGCGTGCCTGAGGGCGAGTTCAGCCGCATCATCGAGAGCCAGCTGCTGGGTCTGGACGGGCGCAGTTTCGAGTTCGTCGCCGAGGCGGCGGAATGCCGGGCCTTGGCGGCGCGGCTGAATATCGTGGCGCTCGAATCCCTTTCCGCCACGGTGCGGGCGGAGCGGCTGCCCCAGACCCGGGGCATGCGCCTGCATATTCATTTCCTGGCCGATGTGGTACAGTCCTGCGTCGTAACCCTGGAGCCCATAGCCGCCCGCATAGACGAAAGGTTCGCAGCCGATTTTGTCCCCGAAAGGACGGCCGGCGGCAACCATACGGACCAAAGCGAGGTGACTTTTAGCGTCGACGACGAGGAACCATCCGAGGTCCTGCAACACGGCAAGGCCGATGTCGGCACCTTGATTGCCGAGCATCTGGCCTTGGCCCTGGAGCCCTATCCGCGCCGTCCAGGAGTGGTGTTCGAAGTCGCGGATGTGGACCAAGACGACACCGCGGTGGGGGTTGACGAAGAGGCCGAGGGAAGGCATTTACCGTTCGCCGAGTTGCGCAAGCGCCTGAACCCCGATACCTAGAAGACCGCCCGGCGGCGATGCAGAGTGAGAAAGTGAAGTCATGGCAGTACCGAAGAAGAAGAAATCCACTTCGCGGCGCAACATGAGGCGATCGCACGACGCCCTCAAACCGGCCGGTTACGTGGAATGCTCGAATTGCGGCGAATACAAGCGTCCCCACCATGTTTGCGAGGATTGCGGCCACTACGACGGCCGCGAGGTCGTCGAAGCAACAGCCTCGATATAGCTCCATGAGTTCAGGCCGCTGCATCGCCCTTGATGCCATGGGCGGCGCCGAGGCGCCGGCCATGGTGGTCGAGGGCGCGCAGTTGGCGCGCCAGCGCCATCCCGGGCTGCGTTTCATGCTGTTCGGCGATGAAGTGCGCTTGCGGCCGCTGGTGGCGCGTCAGGCCGGGCTGGCCGAGGCCGTCGAGCTCTGTCATGCCGAACAGGTCATCGACGATACCGACAAGCCCTCGCAGGCGCTACGCCGGGGGCGCCAGTCAAGCATGCGCCTGGCCATCGACGCCGTCGACCAGGGCCGCGCCGACGCCGTGGTCTCGGCCGGCAACACCGGCGCCCTGATGGCCATGGCCAAGGTGGTGCTGCGCATGCAGGAAGGCATCGCCCGGCCGGCCATGATCACCTTCTTTCCCACCTTGAGCGGCCGTAGTGCCATGCTCGATCTGGGTGCCAACATCGAATGCGACGTCGACAACCTGGTTCAGTTCGCCATCATGGGCGCTGCCTTCGCCCGCATCGAGCTGGGCAAGGAGCGTCCCACCGTGGGCTTGCTCAACGTCGGTTCCGAGGATCTCAAGGGCAACGAGACGGTGAAGGCGGCGGGCCAGATCCTGCGTGATTCGGATCTCGAATTCGAATTCCACGGCTTCGTCGAGGGCGACGACATCGGTGCCGGCACGGTCGACGTCTTCGTCACCGACGGCTTCACCGGCAACATCGCGCTCAAGGCCCTCGAGGGTACTTCGAGGCTCTATACCGGGTTTCTCAATCAGGCTTTCCGCTCCTCCTTGATGGCGGGGCTGGGCTATCTGCTGGCCCGGCCGGCGATCAACGCGGTGCGCCGCCGGGTCGATCCGCGGGAGCACAACGGGGCCATGTTCGTGGGCCTCGACGGCGTCGTCGTCAAGAGCCACGGCGGTACCGATTCGATCGGTTTCGCCAACGCCGTCGGTGTGGCGCTGGACATGGTCGAGGAACGCTTCAAGGAGCGCATCCAGGCCGATCTCCGGCGTTGCGCCCCGGCCGCCATACCCGAGGCCGCCGTTTCGTGACCGTGCGCCGCGCCCTGATCGCCGGCTGTGGGGCCTATCTGCCGGAACGCGTGATCGACAACGCCGAAATGGCCAAGCTGGTGGATACCTCCGATGAGTGGATCACCAGCCGCACCGGTATCCGCCAGCGCCATGTCGCGGCCGAGGGCGAATTCACCTCGCACCTGGCCGTCAAGGCCGCTTCCGCCGCCCTGGCCGCCGCCGATTGCCCCGCCGCCGAGGTCGATGCCATCGTGCTCGCCACCGCCACGCCCGACGAGACCTTTCCCGCCACGGCCACCGTGGTGCAGGCCGAACTGGGCATGGTCGGGGGCTTTGCCTTCGACGTGCAGGCGGTGTGCAGCGGCTTCATCTACGCCCTGGCGGTAGCCGACAATTTCATTGCCGCCGGCCAGGCCGAGCGCGTGCTGGTGATCGGCGCCGAAACCTTCTCGCGGATCCTGGATTGGAGTGACCGCACCACCTGCGTGCTGTTTGGCGACGGCGCCGGTGCCGTGCTGCTGGAGGCCCACGAAGGCAAAGGCGATGCCGGCGACCGGGGCATCCTGGCCTGCCAGCTGCATAGTGACGGCCGCCATCACGACATGCTCTATGTCGACGGCGGCCCCTCGTCGACCCAGAGCACCGGACACCTGCGCATGCGAGGCAAGGAGGTCTTTCGCCACGCCGTGACCAATCTTTCCTCGGTGGTTGGCGAAACCCTGGCCAAGGCCGGCCTGGCGAGCGACGACATCGACTGGGTGGTGCCCCACCAGGCCAACAAGCGCATCATCGACGGCACCGCGCGCAAGCTCAAGCTGGCCTCCGAGAAGGTTGTCGTCACCGTCGAGCGGCACGCCAATACCTCGGCCGCCTCGGTGCCGCTGGCCCTGGCCGAGGCTGTTGGCGACGGCCGTATCAAGGCCGGCGACGTGGTGCTGATGGAGGCCATGGGCGGCGGATTCGCCTGGGGCGGCTGCGTCGCACGGTGGTGAATCAGGGGGTTTTCACCGCCGATTCGCGTCTGACTTAAACGTCGCCCCGCATCCCTTTGATATTGACGAATTTCTTTGGCCGCGCTACCGTTGGGGCAATAACGGGAGGAGCAGGCCATGGCAGGACGCACCGTAACGCGGGCGCAGCTCAGCGAAGCGGTCTACCAGGAGGTCGGGCTGTCGCGCAACGAATCCGCCGATCTCGTGGAATCGGTGCTGGGCCGCATTGCCGACCGGCTGGTCGAAGGCGAGACCGTCAAGGTGTCGTCTTTTGGCAGCTTCTACGTGCGGGAAAAGGGCCAGCGCGTGGGCCGCAACCCGAAGACCGGCGAGGAAGTGCCGATTCTGCCCCGCCGGGTGCTGGTCTTCCGCCCCTCGCACGTGCTCAAGGACCGTATCAACCGGCTGCTGTCGCGCGGCGCGGCCTTCCTGAAGCCCTCGCTTTAGGGGCAGCCCGAGGTGGCCGAGCGACGCAGCGCGCGGCGGGTAGCCAAGTCTCCCGACGCTTTTCGCACCATTAGCGAGGTGGCCCAGGAGCTCGACGTGCCGCAGCACGTACTGCGCTTTTGGGAAGGCAAGTTCAGCCAGATCAGGCCGCTCAAACGCGGCGGTGGCCGGCGCTATTACCGGCCCGAGGACGTCGAGTTGCTGCGCCGCATCCGCAGCCTGCTCTACGGCGAGGGCTATACCATCAAGGGCGTGCAGAAGGTGTTGCGCGAATCGGGGCGGCGCGGCGATAGCACCCCCGTTGCCGGCGCCCCTTTGGGCCCCTCGCGTCGGGCCGAGCTGGAGGGCATCGTGGTCGAGCTCAGATCCTTGCAGGACATGCTTTCGCGGCGCCGCCGCTGAAACTCGGCAGTAGTTCAGGGTTTTGATTAAGATGTAATGTTAATGAATTGAGATTAAAGAGTTTTTGCTGAAAGACTTTGATAAGGCGCGGTCATTGCGGCGTCGCTCCGCCGACGCTATAGTGCGCCCCGCGGCAATGCCGCCAAGGTCGGAGCGTGGCGCAGTCTGGTTAGCGCACCACACTGGGGGTGTGGGGGTCGCAGGTTCAAATCCTGCCGCTCCGACCAATATTCCTTAGATCATCGGCCAAGCACGCGGACCTGATCGCGGCCCCCGCCGATACCCTAAACTTCATCGGCTTTTCGGTTGTGATCGACGGTCGGGCCCTCACCCCGAAGGTCGACGCGCGGGCGTTGCTGGCAGGCCGGGAAACGCTACGGACGTCGCCCGCGAGCGAGCGCTTGCCCTGATCGCCGCCGCCCCGCCCGAGGGCGTCCTCGACGAAGCCGCCAGACACGAGATCGCAGACCTCGTCGCCACCGCCGAGCGCCACATCCTGGAAGCCGCCA
>JASLXG010000181.1 GCA_030740435.1 Alphaproteobacteria bacterium
GGAGCGCTGCACCGCGCGATGTGGGACATCGGGCAAGCAGCGTGACGCACCCTGTCGGTGCGACAGCGGCGCCCGAAGGGTCGCCCCCAGCCGCGCGCCCGCTTTGGCAAAAGGTCGAAGAGCGTAGTCCCACTACGCTCATCGACCTTTTCCTTCCGGATCGCATCACCTGGGGGCGACGCAGGCCGTGACCCGGTGAGAAATGCGGGCTAGGATCGGCCGGCCATGCCCATGCGAACCTTACTAGCGGCGGGAGTGACCTTGCTGTGGCTGTCGGCGGCGCCGGCCTGGGCCACGTCCGAGAAGGCCGACGGCGGGCAGCAGGAAGCGGCCGTGATTCCTGTGGTCCCTGTGGCCCAAGTGCCGGAGCTCCTGGGGCCGGCCGACGTCGAACGCTACCGGCGCATTTTCGCGCTGCAAAAAGACGGCAAGTGGCGCCAGGCGGATGGCCTGATCAAGGCGCTGGACGAGCGCCTGCTGATGGGCCACGTGCTCTTTCAGCGTTACATGCACCCGACCAAGTACCGCTCGCGCTACAACGAGTTGGCGGGCTGGATGAAGCACTATGCCGACCACCCCTCGGCGCGCCGCATCTATCGCCTGGCACTGCGCCGCAAGCCTCGCGCCGCCAGGGCGCCAAGGCGTCCCGTCGGGCGCGGGGTCTCGGGCGTCGGCGAGGCCGAGGTGCCGGATCGGGCCTATGTCTCGGGGCGCCAGCGCTCGCGGGCGGTGCGCGCCAAGGTGAGGCGCCTGAAGGGCCACATTCGCCGCCATCTGAGGCGGCGCCAAGTGGTCGGTGCCGCCAAGCACCTCGAGACGCCCGAGCTGAAGAAGCTGCTCGACGCCGTCGAGTTCGACCAGGTGCGTGCCGCCATCGCCCGGGGTTATTTCCAACGCGGCGACTTCCGGCGGACCTTCGAGCTGGCCTCCGCCGCCGCCCGGCGCTCGCGCCGCCATGTGGTCGAGGCCGACTGGTATGCCGGCCTTGGCGCCTGGCGGCTGGGCCGGCCGGCCGAGGCCGGCGATCACTTCGGCCACTTGGCCCGCTCGAAGGCCAGTGACCGGCTGGCCGCCGCCGGCGCCTTCTGGGCCGCCCGGGCCAACCTCAAGGCGCGCCGGCCCGAACGCGTCAATCCCCTGCTGGCCATCGGCGCCGGCCGGCCGCACACCTTCTATGGCCAGTTGGCGGTACGGCTCCTGGGCAACCCCTCGGGTTTCGCCTGGCAGCCCCCGGCGCTGGCCGAGAAGGAGCTCGCCCGATTGCTCGAGGCGGCGCCGGCGCGCCGCGCCGTGGCGCTCTCCCAGGTCGGGCAGACCTACCTGGCCGAGCGTGAGTTGCGTCGGGTCGACACCCGTGGCGAGCATGATCTGCAACACGCCCTTTTGGCGCTGGCTCATCGCCTGGGGACGCCGGCGGCCGAGCTCAAGCTGGCCCGGGCCATCCTCGACGGCGGCGGCCCCCACATCGACAGCGCCCTCTATCCGCTGCCGGCCTGGAAACCCAGCGAGGGATTTTCCGTCGACCGGGCGCTGGTCTACGCCTTCGTGCGCCAGGAATCGGCCTTCAACGCCCGCGCCAAAAGCTTCCGCGGCGCCCGCGGCCTGATGCAACTGATGCCCCGCACCGCCAGCTTCGTGGCCCGCGACCGCAGCCTGCGGCACCGCAACCGGCGCAAGCTCTTCGCCCCGGACTTCAATCTCGAACTGGGCCAGATGTACCTGCGTCACCTGATGACGACCGGCGGCGTCGAGCGCAACCTGGTGATGGTGGCGGCAGCCTACAACGGCGGCCCCGGCAACCTGCGCAAATGGTCGCGGCGCATAAAGCAGAAGGAAGACGTGCTGCTGTTCATCGAAAGCCTGCCGTCGCGTGAGACCCGCAGCTTCGTCAAGCGCGTGCTGGCCAACTTCTGGATCTACCGCGAACGCCTGGGCCAGGATTCGCCTTCGCTCGACCAGATGGCTGCGGGGCTGTGGCCCTATTATCTCTCTCTCGACAAGCTGGTGCATACGGCAGCAGAGACGTCGAACTGACAGTAAACCCTTTTGCCTGGAGGCCCGCCACCGCGCGGGACGCAAGCTCATGTCCAAGATCGACCCCAACGAACAACGCGACTTCATCCCCGTCAACATCGCCGTGCTGACGGTTTCCGACAGCCGCACGCTGGACGACGACCGCTCCGGCGGCGTGCTGGTCGAGCGCCTGGGCAAGGCGGGGCACGTGCTGGCCGACCGGGCCATCGTCAGCGACGACCAAGACAGGATCGTCGAGCGCCTAAAGGGCTGGATCGCCGACCCCGCCATCCAAGTCGTGATCGCCACCGGCGGCACCGGGGTGACCGGCCGCGACGTCACCCCCGAGGCCTTCGCCCAGGTCTACGAGAAGGAGATCCAGGGCTTTGGCGAGATCTTCCGCCTGCAGTCCTATGACAAGATCGCCACTAGCACCATCCAGTCGCGGGCCACCGCCGGGGTGGCCAACGGCACCTACCTGTTTGCCGTGCCCGGCTCGCCCGGTGCCTGCAAGGACGCCTGGGACGGCATCCTCGAGGTCCAGCTCGACTACCGCACCAAGCCCTGCAATTTCGTCGAGCTGATGGATCGCCTGCTGGAAGGAAGGTAAACCCCTCAGAACGGCAAACCACGAATATCGATACAGCCGTCGACCGGCGCCTCGCCGCCCAGCGGCGCGGTCATGCCGCGGAAGGCCTCGAGGTAGGCGGCGGCGCCGCCCGGCTGGCGCATCAGGATCTCGCCCTCGAACAGCGACCAGCCCAGGCTGGCGTAATAGGCCACCCGGTCGGGCCGGCAAAAAAGCATGGCGAAGGGCACGTCGGCCCGCTGGCGGGCATGCTCCATGATGGCTGCCACGGCCCGCGCCGCCAGGCCCTGGCGGCGCCAGTCGGGATGGCTCTTGACGCCGCCCAGGCCGGCCAGCCGGAGTGAGCGGTCGTTCAGCGTGACCTGCCGGAACATCACCCCGGCGTAGGATACCAGCGTTCCTTCGGCGTTTTCCACCAGCGCCCCCCATTCGCCCTTGGCCCAGGTGAAGCGGGCCGGGATCTCGGTCTCCCGCTCGCCGGGTGGAAAGGCGGCCCGGCGCAGTTCCTCCAGGACCCGCTTGCGGCCGGCATCGAAGTCTTCGACCGCCTGCAGTGTGATGCGCACGTCGGTCATTGATTTGCCTCCGGTCTTGCCTTGCGCCACTATCCCCCATCGGGGGGAACGAGAGAGACTGGCGAGGAGTATGCCATGGACGCCCCCCGGGTGAAGGAGATGGCGCGGGAGTTGGGTGCCGACCTGGTCGGCATCGCCGCCACCGAGACCCTCAACCGCTATCCCCCCGACCCCAGGTGGCCGCAAACGCCGGACCGCATCAACCGCCATGCCAAGAGCGTGGTGGTGCTGGCCAAACAGATCCCGGCCGGCGTCTTCCGGGCCAAGTCGGGCGCCGTGGTGCGCTACATGGACAGCCTGGTGATCCGCCGCATCGACCGCCTGGCCCATGGCCTGGCCGGCCGCCTCGAGGCGGCCGGCCATAGCGCCATGGTCAGCGTCACCAACGAGACCGACTATACGCTGAAACACGGCACCTACGGCTTCCTCAGCAACCGCCACCTGGCGATCGAGGCCGGGCTGGGCACCATCGGCCTGAATGTCAACCTGGTGACGCCCGAGTACGGCTCTCGGGTCTACGTGGCGGCGGTGCTCTCCGAGCTCGAGCTCGAGCCTGACGAACCCATGGCCGAGCAGGTCTGCATCGGCGAAAGCTGTTCGCGTTGTCTCTATGCCTGTCCGGCCGACGCCGTGCGCCACTTCAACCTGGACAAGCGCCAGTGCTCGACCGAGGCGCAAGTTTTTGGTTTCGCCCAGCTCACCGCCTTTGCCGCCAGCGGCATCGGCGCCGACGCTGCGAGGGCCTCAGACATGATCGGCTCGAACGAGGCGCTGGGCTACTGGCAGGCCCTGACCCACGTCATCGGCTGCTTCGGCTCCTGCCCCCGCTGCCTCGGCGTCTGCCCCATCGGCGACGACTATCACCGGCACCTGGGCGGGCACCAGAAGCGGATCCCGGAAAAGAGCGAAAGCAAGGAGGCATTGGGCCGCGAATACCGCCAAGCCCGCCGGAGCGGTGACGAGGTTTCCGGCCTCAACGAGTGGAACATCCGCTGGGTCGGGCCCCAGGGCTACACCGGCGAAAGTGCCCGCCGCCGCAGACAGGCCGCCAAGGTGGCAGAGGGAGAGAACTGATGGACGAGAGAGTGGCCGGCCTGACGGCGGCCGCGGTCAAGGCCAAGGCGCGTGAGCTGGGCGCCGCCCTGGTGGGCATCGCCGACGGCGAGGAGATGGAACGCCACCCCCCCGAGAGCGCCGGCGGCCGCCGGCCCTCGCAGGTCAGCGAGCTGGACCACCGGCGCATCGTCGTGCTGGCCCTGCCGCTGCCCGGCGGCGCCACGCGGCTCGGCGGCTGGGAGCAGCGCCACAAGATGTATAACGACGAGCTCAGCCACACGGCGCTGGAGGAGGTGGCGCTCGACCTGGTCTATTGGCTGGAAGCCGAGGGCGCTCCGGCCCTGGTGGTGTCGCCGTCGCTGATCGACGCCCGCGACGCCACCACCGATCCCACCGGGCCCCTTCTGCCGCTGCTGTCACTGGACCACGCCGGAGTGCTGGCCGGCCTCGGCACGCTGGGCCTGGCCGGCCAGCTGGTGACGGCCGAGTACGGCCCCAGGGTGATGCTGATGGGGGTCATGACCTCGGCCGACGTCGAGGCCGACCAGCCGCTCCAGGCGGCGCTCTGCCAGGGGCCGGAATGCGGCCGTTGCCTCACCACCTGCCCGGCCGATGCCGTGGCCGGCTGGGGCCGCGACGAAGCCGCCTGCGATCCGCTGCGCCACCCCAACGCCTTCCCCCAGGTGGCGGGCTTTCTCGAACGCTTCGCCAACGAGGACGACAAGGACAAGCGCAAGAACATGCTGCGCTCGGAGGAAAGCTTTTTCCATTACCAGGGGTTGTTGCGCGGCGTCGGTGTCATCAGCGGCTGCCGCATGTGCCTCGACGTTTGCCCGGTGGGCGCGGACGAGATAGCCGAGTTGGCGGCGCCGACGCCGGCCCAGAAGGAGCGGTTGGCCATCATCGCCGCGGCCGGGGTGCCGGAGCAAAGCCGCCGCTGGGTGGCTCGGGTCGCTGACGGCTAAGCCGCTCCCCGCGGCAAGCTAACGCTGGCCCTGAGGCCGCCTTCGTCACGCGTCGTCAGGGCGATGTCGCCGCCGTGGCCGCGCACGATGGAGCGCGCGATGGCCAGGCCCAGGCCGATGCCGCCGGTCTCCGGGCTGCGCGATTCCTCGAGCCGGACGAAGGGCTCGAAGACGCGCTCGAGGGCCTCGGCGGCGATGCCCGGGCCGTCGTCGTCGATGTCGATGCGAAAGCCCTCCTCGCCGGTCCGCAGCGCCAGCCGGGCGCGCTGGCCGTAGCGCACGGCGTTCTCTATGAGGTTGCGCAAGGCCCTTTTGAGGGCCACTGGCCGGCAGGCCAGGACGGCCGGGGTCGGCGCTTTTGTGTCCTGGAAACTCACCTCCTGGCCCAGCTCGACCAGGTCGTCGCAAAGGCTTTGCAGCAACGCCACCAGGTCGACCGGCCGGGTGTGCTCTCGCGCCGCCTCCTCGCGGGCGAAATCCAACGTCGCCTCGGCCATCTGCTGCATTTCGTCGAGCGTGGCGATCATGCGCTCGCGGGTCTCGGCGTCTTCCACGAACTCGGCCCGCAGCCTGAGCGAGGTAATCGGCGTGCGCAGGTCGTGCGAGATCGCCGCCAGCATGTTGGTGCGGTCGCTGACGTAGCGCTGCAGGCGCTGGTTCATGCGGTTGAAGGCGGCGATGGTGCGGCGCACGTCGCGCGGGCCCCGCTCAGGGAGCGCCGCCGTCTCCTGGCCCCGGCCCAATTGGTCTGAAGCGGCGGCCAGGCGGGCCAGCGGCCGGGTCACCCGGCGCACCATGACGATCACCACGACCACCAGCAACAGGGCCATGAGGCCCAGGCTCAAGAGCGAGGGCAGGGCCCAGCCCGGCGGCCGGGGCGGCACCAGGGTGGCGACGTTGAGCCAGGTGTTTTCGTCGAGGCGCAGCGCCAGCGTCAGGCCGAGAAAGCGGCCTTGGCGCCACCAAGGCGGGCCGCGGCGGTGGCGTCGGCCGGCCCAATTAACGGCATCGTCATCGCGCCAGTGGCGCTGCCAGCCGAACCAACCGTGGCGTTCGCGGGCGGCGACGTGGACCTCACTGACGGCCCCGTCGAGCAATCCCATGAGCTGTTTCTCGAGGTCGCGTTCGACGGCGTTGCGGCCGGCCGGCACGGCGTCCTCGGGGGCCAGCTCGAAGTGCAGCCTCGGCGTGCGGGCGGCGGCGACGATGCGGCCATGCATCTCGGCCGGCGTCTGGCGCAGCAGGCGCGCCATGCCGGCGCTGCGCGCCAGGATGTGCTCGTGGGCCACCGACAGCGCCGCCAGGTGGCGCTCGTCGCTGAGCACCACCAGGCTGACGAGCTGGGCTGCCACCAGGGCCAGCAGCAAGAGCGCGATCATCTGGCCGGCCAGGCTTTTGGGCACCAGGCTTTTGAGTACGGGGCGCTTCACGAGCGGTCCACGTCAGCCGCCAGCATGTAGCCGCCGCCCCAGACCGTGGTGATGAGCTTGGGGTCTTTGGGGTCAATCTCGATCTTGCGCCGGAGCCGGCTGACCTGGTTGTCGATGGAGCGGTCGAAGGCGCTGGCATCACGGCCGCGGGTGTGGTCGAGGAGCTGGTCGCGGCTGAGCACCACGCGGGGGTAATCCAGAAGTGCCGAGAGCAGCTTGAACTCGCCGCTGCTCAGCGCCACCGCGACGCCGTCGCGCCCCATCAGCTCGCGGCGATCGACATCGAGGCTCCAGTCCGCGAAACGTAGCGTCCCGGCCGGCGGCTGGCGGCTCGGTGGCAGGCTGTGGGCGCGGCGCAGCACGGCCTTGATGCGGGCCAGCAACTCGCGCGGCTCGAAGGGCTTGGTGAGGTAATCGTCGGCCCCCATCTCGAGACCCACGACCCGGTCGACGTGCTCGGCCCGGGCCGTCAGCATGATGATCGGCAGGTCAGAGCTCTCGCGCAGGTGACGACAGAGCGCCAAACCGTCCTCGCCCGGCATCATGACGTCGAGCACCACCAGGTCGATGGCCTGGCGGGCCAGCACCCGGCGAGCCGCCGCCGCGTCCTCGGCCACCGAGACGCGGTAGTCGCTGCGGGCCAGGTATTTGGCCAGCGGCTCGCGCACGTCGCGATGGTCGTCGACCACCAGGATATGGGGCAGGGGCTCGGTCATGGCCACGATCTCCGTGCCCCACTATGGCGCGCCGGAGCCGGCTTGGGGTGAAAAATCTGTATCAAATTGTGTCAGCCGCCGGCGCTGCCACAAGGCGTGACGCATGAGCCCGATGGGGGCAAAGTTCCGCGACATTTGTCTGCGCAAGTGGGTCCTAGTTCGAAACATCCAGCGACGAGGACCATCATGCAAAACCCAAGCGCACTCATTATCGCCGCCATCGCCGCCATCGGGCTGGGCAGCCTGGCCCTGGTGCCCACCGCCGAGGCCGGCGGTGGTTGGCGCCATAGTGGCGGCGGCCACGGCATGAGCCACCACAGCGGGTTCGCCCACCAGGCCGGCAAACTATTCGACGAGACCGACAAGAACGGCGACGGCAAGCTCAGCGCCGCCGAGGTCGAAGCCGGGCTAAGCGAACGCCTGGCCGGCGCCGACGCCAACGCCGACGGCAAGCTCACCATCGCCGAATTCGAGGCGCTCTGGCTGAGCTTCACCCGCGGCGCCATGGTCGATCGCTTCCAGCAGTTGGACGACGACGGTGATGGCAGCGTCAGTGGTGAGGAATTTCGCAGCCCCTTCGTGGGCATGGTGCGTTGGCTCGATCGCGACGATGACGGAGCGCTGAGCCGCCGCGAAATGCATCATCGCCACCAGCGCCAGCGCCACTAGCGCTGGTATTTTTGTAGCCCCTCACCGGGCGGGCGCCTCCGCGCCCTTGACCGCACATAGACGTTGCAGTCGTCGGCGTAGCGGCAGAAGGCATGGCCCCGCCGTTCCAGTTCCTTGTCCAGGTCGTCGAGCAGGATGTTCGACAGCAGCGGCGACAGCGGCCCGCCTTGTGGCGTTCCCTGCTGCCG
>JASLXG010000182.1 GCA_030740435.1 Alphaproteobacteria bacterium
ATGCCGTCGAGCGTTTCTTCAATAAACTCAACACTTCCGCGCTGTTGCAACACGCTATGACAAACGCGATGACAACTATCTCGCTTCCGTCAAGCTCGCTTCACTGCGAATATGGCTTCGATCTATTGAGTCGGTGACCTAGACGATGGCCAAAAACCCCGATCGCAGGAACCAAACATGCCAAACCCGACCGGCCATCGGGTCGCGGTGGAAAAGAAAACCTCCCCCCTGGTCGCAACGGCCATTCTGATCGCCGCAAGTACCGACTTTTTCAACAGACTCAGCCAAAGAGAGACATTCTGGTGCGGTGCCAGTTTCGGCCGCCCTGGGGTCTAGAGCCTCGTGCGTTTAATCGAACGCATAACCGCAAAGCTCGCACTCACATCAAACCGCGACGCCGCCTCACGTCGCGAACGACCCAAACCGACAAAGGAAACAACCCGCTCTCGCAGGTCCAACGAATAGCTCTTACCCATGATCCACCTCCAAACATGGTGAATCACATTTCAGAGCGTTTGGGAATCCCCTTTGCGATTCCGAATAAACGCTTGGCGCTCTAGACGATATTGCCCGCAGCAGCGTGCTTGCCCGCCGCCGCCATGATCCGCTGGCCATGATCCTCCAGCGCCCGGTGCAATACATCCTCACGGCTCCGGCCATAGATGGCGCCGGTGCCGAGGTTGGAATGGTTCAGCACCTGCCCGATCAGGTGCAGATCGCTGCCGGCCTGAGCCAGCGAACGCCCGACCGTACGTCGGAGGTCGTGGAGCCTCACGTCCTCGATTCCGGCTCGGCGTCGGATCTTGCCCCAGGGCTTGGCGATGTTGACCAGATGCTGCCCGGCCTTCGCGCCAGGCAGGATGTAGGGGTTGCCATCCTGGCGGGGCAGTGACTTCAGCACCGCTACAGCTGGACCACTTAGCGGCACGCAGTGGGGGCTGCCGGCTTTGGTCTCGCCCAGGCGGAGTTCCTTTCGCTGCCAATCGATCCCGTCCCACCGGGCGGCCAGCAGCTCGTTCTGCCGCGCACCGGTCAGCAGGTAAAGCCACAAGGCGCCCCGGACGTAGGTATTGGTTTCCTCATCGACGGCCTTGGCGAGGCAGGGTAGCTCTTCTGTTGTCAGCCACCGCTCCCGGGGCTTCTCCGGATGGAGGGCAATGCCCGTGGCCGGGTTCGGGCGGCCCTCCTCCAGCAAGCCCCACTGCCGGGCACAGTTGATCATCTTACGGACAAGGGCCAGCACCCGGTTGGCCTCATAGGGCGCCCGTTTGCCGATCTTATGGTGCAGGGCCGCGATCTCGGCACGGCCAATCGCTTGCAGCTTCAAATTGCGCCACTTGGGCAGGATGTAGTGGTCGATCCGCCGCTGGTCGTCGCCCCTGGATAGCTTCCGGCTGCCGTGGCGCTCCATATAGACCCGGCAGAGCTCGGCCATGGTGCTGCCAAGGGCCTCCGCCTGTCGTGGCCCCTGTGGGTCCTTGCCGTCGAGCAAGGCGCTGAGATGGCGCCGCGCCCGATTTCGGGCCAGGTCCACGTTCAGAGGGCCGCAGCGCCCCAGCACCAGCAAGCGCTTGCGGCCGGCGGCCCGGAACGACAACACGAAGGACTTCTGGCCACTGGGGTAGATCCGGACGCCGAAGCCCGGCAAGGCGCCGTCCCAACGCACGTCGCGGCTCTTGCCGTCGCCCTGGTACGTGAAACCGTCTATCGCCTTCTTCGTCAGCTCCATGGCGGCTCGTCCATTGTCGCTGGCGCCCCTTTTTGCCACCCAGGGCGCCAAATGCGGTATTTTATATCAAGTCACCAATAAGTCACCACAAAATAATTCAAATTTGTCGCCAGACTATTTTGGCCAATATGGTTGGATTATGCCGAATTTTTGGCAAATGAAGGATTTTTCAATTAGAAAACACGAGTAAGAAGCGGTGATAAAAAATCAGTGGGTCCAATTTCCAATTTCGATCTGCAATGGGGCGGTTTCGGCACCACCTTGGACTCAGGCGGCGAACCAGCGGCGCCTGGGGAACGACTTGGTTATCGGCCCGGGGATCTTGTCATGCATGCGACCAACCACCTCGCCCCGTTCGATGACGCCGGGCCGATCGTGGATGGGGCAGACGAAACGGCAGGAGTTGACGATCTTCTTCATGGCCAATTGCTCCTGGCGTTTGGTGGTGCCGTGGTTGCCGGTAACGGCGGGTTCCATCTCGAGCACGCCGTGAAAGGGATCGAGAAGCTGATCGCTGATATCGTAGATCACGTCGCCGCAGATGTTGGCGATGCCTTCCGCGGTTTCGACCAGGATGTTCATCGAGCCCTCGGTGTGGCCGCCGGCCGCGACGCAGACCACACCGGGTATGATCTCGATACCGTCGGATCCCTCGAGATCGAGGAAGCGCAGGGCGCGTGGCGTGTGCAGACGGTCGATCAGGTGCTTGATGTCGGGGGCCGGGTATTGCCCGCCCATCAACCCCGAGACCGCGTATTCGAGCTCGCGCCGGTTGATGACCACCGTCGTCGACATGGGAAACTGATCGTCCTTGCCGGCGTGGTCGATGTGCAGGTGGGTGTGCAGCAGGTAGCGCACGTCCTTGAAGGTCAGGTCGTACTTGGCCAACTGGTTCTCGATCAGCTGCTCGCGGTACTGCAGGCCGCGCATGCCCAGCGTCGACATGATCTCGGGATTGCGGAAGCCGCTGTCGATCAGGATCGGATCGTCACCCAGGATGAGATAGCCGAAGGTCGGCACGCGGGCGTTGGAGCCGCAATCCCGGGCCTGCACGAGGAAGCTTGATTCCAGTTCGATATCACCGAGGTCGAGAAGCTTGATTTCCAGCGCCATGGTCGCACTCCCTGTTTTCGCGGCGGTCTAGTTGATCACACCCGACAGGCTCTAATGCCGGATTTTGCGCTGGCCGAAGGTGGGCTGCGCCTCGGGGATCGGCGGCATCTGCCAGGTGCCGGTCAGCGGCACCGGGACGTCGCGATTGACGATGACATCCAGCACCGTCGGTTGATCGGAGGTGAGGGCCTCGCGGTAGGCGTCGGCGAACTGGTCGGGATGATCGATGCGCAGGCCCCGGGCGCCCATCGATTCGGCCATTTTGGCGAAATCCGGGTTCCACAGCTGGTCGGTGTTTTCCTTGACGAAGCTGGTGCCGATCTCACGCCCGTCGTAGTAGAAGAGCTGAAGATCGCGGATGCAGCCGATGGCGTAGTTGTTCTGGATCACCCAGACGGCCGGGAGGTTGTACTCCACCGCCGTGGCCACGGCATGCGGCGTCATCATGAAGCCGCCGTCGCCACACAGCGTGACGCAGGGCGAATCGGGGCGCGCCAGCTTGGCTCCGAGCACGCCGCAGACGCCAAAGCCCATGGCGGCGAAGCCACCGGCGGTGAGGTGGTTGCCCGGCATCTTGGGCTCCCAGTACTGCTCCGACCAGGCCTGGCTGTTGCCCACGTCCACCACCATCACGGTATCGTCGGGGCTGACCTTGTTCATGTCGTGCATCATGCGGCGCGGGTCGATCGGCACCTCGTTGTTTTCGGCATAGGGCTCGATGAAGTTGCGCCAATCGGTCTTGTACTTCTCGACTTCGCTCTGCCAGGTCTGGCCGAAGGCGCGCCGCCGGCCCTTGGCCTTGGCCACCTTGAGCATCTGCGTCAGGAAACTCTTGGCGTCGGCCACGACGCCCAGTTCCACGGGATAGTTGCGGCCGATTTCCTCGCGTTCGATGTCGACCTGTATGAGTTTGGTGGGCGGGATATTGTAGACGTAGCCGGGCAACCACGACGCCGTGTGCAAGTCGTTGAAACGCGCCCCGATGGCCAGGATGACGTCGGCGTTCTTGGCCGCTTCGTTGGCCGGGTACTGACCCCAGCAGCCGGCCACGCCGAGGTAGAGATCATCGGCGCCTGGCATCACGCCCTTGCCCATGAAGGTCGAATAGACCGGGATGTTGAGGTACTCGGCCAGGGCCTTGAGCTCCTCGCGGGCATCGCCCAGGTGGACGCCGCCACCGGCCAGGATCAGCGGCCGGGTGGTGTTGATGAGCATGTCCAGCGCGCGCTCGATGGTGGCGTCCGAGGCTGAAACCGGCTCGTGGGCCTGGGGCAGAGCGGTCTCGGGTTCGGGCACCTCGACGGCGGCCGAGGTCATGTAGAGGTCGTAGGGCATGTCCATGTGCACCGGACCGGGCCGGCCGCTGCGCATCAGCGAAAAGGCTTCCGGTAGCGCCCGGCACAAATCCTCGACCTGGCGCACGCGCCACGACTTCTTGACCACGGGCGCGAAGATGCTCGACATGTCACCCTCGAAGCGATAGTCGTCCTGCAGCGCACCGGAGCCGAACTGCGTGGTTGCCACCTGGCCAGTAACGAGGAAAAAGGCCGAGAAATCGTAAAAGGCGTTGGCCACCGAAATCATCATGTTCATGGGACCGGGCCCGGTCGAGGTGTAGACCGCCAGGGGCTCGCCGGTCAGGCGGTAATAGGCATCGGCCATGAAGCCGGAACACTGCTCGATGCGCGGCGAAATGTGGCGGATCTTGTCGGTGCGGTCGTAGATCGCGTCGAGCAGGCCGATGGCACCGTGGCCGCCGTAGCCGATAAGATAGGGCACACGCTCCTTGATCAGGTACTCGGCGATGATCTCGTTGCCTTGGATCTCGTTGCTGCGCTGATACGCCGTTGAGCGATATCCGCTGATACTGTCGCTAGCCATATTCCGACCTCATATGTCCGCTGTTACCGAAAGTGGGTATTAGTTCAGGGCGGCGATGACCTTGTCCACAGTCGTCACCGTGGCGACGTTCTGGCAGGCGAAGTTGATCGACGCGTTGTGCCATTCGGCGTTCATCGTCGAACAGGCATTTTCCGGCATGATCATGACGTAGCCCTTGTCGGCGCCGGTGCGCGCCGTGTGCTCGATCGACATGTTGGTCCAGGCGCCGGTGACGATGATGGTGTCCCGGCCCTCGGCCTTGAGCACGGTCTCCAGCCGCGTGCCCTCCCAGGCGCTCATGCGCATTTTTTCCACCACGTGATCGCCGGGCAGCGGCTCCAGGCCGGGCACCGGCTGGGCGCCCCAGGTGCCGCGGACCAGGGCGTTGCTCTCCTTCAGTCCCTCGAACAGCGGCGCGTTGGTGGTGAAGCCCGGCGCTCCGGCCTCAACGACGAACCAGACGTGGATGATGGGGATGCCCTTGGCGCGGCAGGCCTGGGCCAGGCGGGCGGCGTTCTCGATGACGTTTTGCTCGGCGGCGTGGGCCGGGGCGCCCGAATCGGCGAAGGCGCCGCCCGCCATGATGACGTCGTTCTGCATGTCCTGGATGATCATGGCGCAACGCCCGGGCTCCAGCCGCAGGCTGTCTGCCGTCTGCACCGGCGGCGCGGCTTGCGGCGCGGCTTGCGGCGCGGGCTGCGGCGTGGGTTGTTGTGCCGCGGCCGCTGGCGGCGGCGCATATTCGGCGGCGCCAGCCACCCCGCCCAGCTTCATGTAGGGCTCGATGCGCGGCCCGACCAGCGTTTGCAGGGCATAGACCGAGGTCGAGGCACACATGAACAGCGTGCGCCAATCCTCGCCGCCCCAGGCCAGATTGGCCACCAATTCAGGAACCCTGACGCAGCCCAGGTGGTTGCCGCCGGGATCGAAGATCCAGACACCGCCCGGCCCGGTGACCCAGATGTTACCGAGATCGTCGCATTTCATGCCGTCGGGCACGCCGGCCTCGCTCTCGGACTTGAGGCCCTCGGCGAAGAGCTTGCCGTTCCTCAGGCTGCCGTCAGGGTTGCACTGGAAGACTTTGACCTGGGCGTTGGTGGTGTCGTTGATGTACAAAAGCGATTCGTCGGGCGAAAAGCAGAGCCCGTTGGGCATGTCGAACTCGTCCTGCTCGACCACCAGTTCCGGCCCGCTGCCGTCGGGCGCGATGCGGAACACACCTTGCCAACCGAGTTCGCGTTCGCGCTCGATGCCGAATACCGGCATCCTGCCGTACCAGGGATCGGAAAAGTAGATTGATCCGTCGGAGCGCATGCAGGTGTCGTTGGGGCTGTTGAGTTCCTGGCCCATGTAGTGCGAGGCCAGCACCTCCCGGCTGCCGTCGGGACGAAAGCGGGCCAGCGACGAGGTCACGTGTTCGCAAACGATCAGATTGAGAGCCCCGTCGTAGGTCATGCCGTTGCCCTTGTTGGACGGGCGCATAACCTCGCTGATGCCCTCGCCGGAACGCCACATGCGGCGCACGTCGCCGGGCATGTCGGAGAACAGCAAATGATGTTCGCGCGGGTGCCACACCGGGCCCTCGGTGAAAGTGAAGCCCGAGCCGATCTGGGACAGTTCGGCGCTGGCCTCGACCAGATTCCAGAAAGCGGCAGAACGCGCAAAAAAAATCATCGAGGCCCCTCTCCCCTTTGCCGGCGGCCCGGATTGTCATCGATTGCTCCAGCCCAGGGCAATGTCGATACCATAGCTGGCGGCAGAAAATAGTACTACGGGCCATCTGTCGCGGGAGGCCTGTGGCGCGATGGTATTGGCGGTGCCTCTTGCCTGCGAGCGCCAACGGCGCCTATGCTTATTTTGATGCCCGGCGACCGAGTGCGCCGGGTGAAGCACTATCAAACAAATACAATCGCCGAGCGATTCCTTGACAGGAGGGTATGTTGGGCTACGCAGTCAACGTCGATATCCCCTTCGAATCCCTCGATCCCCTGACCATCGGATCATGTGACGATCCCAGTCTTGTTTATCGCGAGCGGATCTCCCTCGAAGTGCTGCAACGCAACCTCTGGGCCTGGATCAAACCCAACGAACCGCCGGCCCTACGCGACGTTTCGGCGGCCGCGGCGGCGGCTCTCGAACGGCCCTACGGCGGCGCCAAATTTTCCCAGCTGATCGGGCCCGACAAATCGCTCTGCATCATCATCGACAACCAATTCCGGCCGACCCCAGCTTCGAAGCTGCTGCCGCCGGTCTTCGATGCCATCGAAAAACACGGCGTCAAGGACGCCCGGGTGATCTGCGCCAACGGCAAGATCTTCCACATGTCGAAGCGCGACATCGAATTGAAATTCGGCCGCCAGAACCTCGACCACATGCAGCGCCTGGGCATCCCGTTTTTCCAGAACGATCCGCGCAACCCCGAGGTCTACACCTTCATCGGCATCTCATCCCGCGGCACGCCGGTTTGGCTGCACAACGAGGTCGCCAAGTGCGACGTCTCGATCTCGATCGGTCAGGCCCAGTCGAACCATTGGGGCTACGGCGGCGGCGGCAAGCTGATCATGCCGGGCGTGGTCTCGGACGAATCGATCGAATCGAACCACGCCGCCTTCGTCATGACGCCGCACACCCATTACGGTGCCATGGCCGGGCCGATGCGCTCGGACATCGACGAGGTCGCCACCATGTGCAAGCTAAGCTGCACCCTGAACTCGGTGCTCGACACCCAGGGCTCGGTCTGCTTCCTCAACTTCGGCAGCCACCCCGAAGCCCACCGCGAAGCCATTCGGATTTTCAACAACGCCTATGCCTACCGCCGTCCGGCCGGCGGACCGGCCGATATCGCCGTCTGCGGTGTCTTCGCGCCGACCGATCATCTTTTCTTCCACACCGGCTGGGGCTGCATGTCGGCCGACATAATCCTCAAGGACCAGGGCGACATCATCTATTGCTCGCCCAGTCCGGGCGTCAACACCGAGCTTGGCGATTTTCCCGGGTTCGCGCTCTTCGACTTGATGAAGCCCTACATGCCGCCCTCGCCGCGCAACCTGGAACGGCTCTATCGCGACATTCATAACCGCCAGGTCGAGATGTGGGCGGGCTGCATCTGGGCGCCGATCTACGAGGTCATGTCGCGCAAGTACCTCACCGTCGTCACCAGGCAGGACAACCTAGCCATGGCCCGGGACATCGGCTTCAACGTCACCGACTCACTGCCCGAGGCTTTCGCGACGGCGATGGCCCGCCAGGGCCCCGACGCCAAGGTCGTGGTGCTGCCCTTCGCGCGCTACCAGATGCCCAGCGACGTGATCAGGATGCCGGCCGCGACCCCCTATTCCCAAGCGGCGCAGTAGGAGCGGTGAAGGTGGCGCAGCGCATCTCCGGATCGACCAAAATCGTCGAGCTGATCGTGATGTATCCCAACGGCCGCGCCGTCGAGTTGATGGCCCGTTTGGGTTGGCCCTGCGGCCAGTGCGGCGCGCGGCAGAACGAGCCCTTGTCGCTGGCCGCCAAGCGCCACGGCAATCCCGTGCACCCGACCATCGCCTGTTTTCGCGCCCTCGAGGGGGACGGGCCGACAACGGACGAGCTCGCTGCCGCCCTACCCAGGCCCCGGCGCAGGGCGGATCCGCTGGTTGCCTGGAAGGCCTCGGCCCGGCGCTCGGCCGGCCTGCCCTGAGCGGCCCGACCCGGTCTCAGTCGGCGATCCGGTATACCTTGGCCGCCGTTTCCCGGAAAACGGCGCTCTGCTCGGCCGCGCTCAGAGCCGCCACGGCGTCGCGGTGCGCCGCCAGCAACGAAGCATAGTCAGTCCACAATTTCTCGATCGGGAAGTTGGAGCCGAAGAGGCAGCGATCGGCGCCAAAGAGCGCAGTGGTCTGGCCCACCATGTCGGCGATATGGGCCGGATCGTTCTGGTGGCTGAAGGTGCCGAAGGCCGAGAGCTTGACATAGACGTTGGTATGGGTTGCCAGCTTGGCCATGCCGGCCCGCCATGCGTTGCGCCCGGCGGCCGAGAGGTCTTCCAGCATGCCGGCGTGCTGCAGGATGAAATTGGTCTGCGGGCAGTCGGCGGCGAGGTCGGCGGCGGCGGCCATCTGGCCGGCGAAGACCTGAAGGTCGAAGGACCAGCCGTAGTCGGCGAGCCGGGCGATGTTGCGCCGGAACAGCGGCTCGCTCATGACATCGGGGCGGGCGGCGAAGCGGTACATTTCGTTCTCGTGCCAGTGCAGCTGCATGCGGATGCCGCGCATCAGCGGGTATTTGGCCAGCCGGTCGAGCTGCGGCCGCACGTCGTCGGTCAGGAAATCGGCGTAGCCGACGATGGCGTGGGGCCAGCCACTGTGCTCGGCGGTTTGGCTCACCCAGGCGACCTCGTCCTCGAATCTCTCTTGGGCCCAATTGACCTGGACATAGACCGATTTCTCGACGCCACTGCCGGCTAGGTCGTCGAGATATTCGGCGATCGGATAATCGCGCCGGATGGCTTCGTAGGGGCCGAAGATGCGCGGCTGCATGGGGCCGAGCAGCCAGGGCAGGTCCTGTTGCTGCCAGATGTGGTGGTGGGCGTCGATGAGCGGCTCGCTCATGGCAGCGCCGTCCAGCGCGCCGCCGCAAAGCGCTCCTCATCGCGGCTGCGTGAGAGAACGTAGTCGCACAGGCTTTCGACAGAGCCGCCGTCGCCAAGATCGTCGAGCCAGGGCAGAACGGCCTTGAGGGCCGCGGTCTCGGGACGGAAGCGGTTGTCCGCGGCGAGCGGCGTCAACCAGGCGAGGCGCCAGGATCGGCGCGCCAGACAGCGCACGGCATCGAGCATCAAAGCGTGTTTGCCGCGTTCCAGGCCGTCGGACAGCACCACGGTCAGGGCACCGCGGGCGTAACCGGCGAAGCGCGGTACGGCGAGAAAGGCGCCCAACGCCTCGCCGATGCGGGTGCCGCCGTCCCAGTCGTCGACGATGCCGCCGGCCCGCTCCAGGGCGCGGCCGCGGTCACGCAGCCGCATGGCCCGGCTGATCCGGGTCAGCCGGGTGCCGAAGGTAAAGCTTTCGACCCGGTCGGCGGCCTGGGTCACGGCATGGGCGAAGCAGAGATAGTCTTCGCTGTGGGCCTTCATCGATCCGGAGACGTCGATCAACAGCAGGATGTTGCGCTGCCGGGTGCGCCGTCGCGAGCGCACCAGGATGGGCAAGTCGCCCTCGTTGCGCAGCGCCGTCCGCAGTGTGCGGCGCATGTCGATGGCATCGCCGCTGCTCGCCGGCGCCCGGCGGAAGGCTCGGCGGCGCGGCAATTCGCCGGGCGCGCGGCGGCGCAGGCGGCGCCAGCGCTCGTCGTCGCTGAGGGCGCGGAAGCGGCGCCCGGCGAGGATTTCCTGGGCCGAGGCAGCCTTGCCGGATTCACCGAACCGGCGGGCCTCGGGCGCCGTCGTGGCGCCGCCGCGGTCGTCCTTGACGACGGTATCGCCTTCCTCCCTGCCGAGGCCCGGGAGCACCTCGTCTTGGTGCCAAAAAAAGGCCTTGAAAAGGGCATCGAATTCGCCCTGGCGTTCGGGCGCAGGCGCCAGCGTGGCGTGGGCGGCGCGATGGATGTCGGCCATGTGGCGCGGTCCTAGCAACGCCACCGCGGCCATGAAGGCGACGGTCTGGTCGCTGGCCAGGGCGAAACCGAACCCGCGCAGGAAAGCCGGAAAGGCAGCCAGCGGCCGGGCCGCCCGGGGCAATTCGGCCAGCTCCATCAGGCGCAGGCCTTGTCGAGCAGCTCGTCGAGTTGGTCCTCGAGGTAGATCATGTCCTCTTCGTCCTTGATGACGACGCCGATGCTGGCCCGGAAAGCCTCGGGCCAGCGCCCCCGGCCCTGCTCCAAGAGCGTCGCCGCGTCGGCCCATTCCACGGCTTCCGAGATGCCCGGCGGCTTGGCCAGCGGCAGGGCGCGCATTTCACTGACCGCGGCGGCCACGGCAGCGGCGGTGGCCCGGGCCACATCACCGGCCCGCAGCATGATGATCTCGGCTTCCTGTTGCGGGCTGGGGTAGGCGATCCAGTGATAAACACAGCGCCGGCGCAGGGCCTCGTGCAGCTCGCGGGTGCGGTTCGAGGTCAACACGATGACCGGCGGCGTGGCCGCACGCAGCGTTCCCGTCTCGGGAATCGAGACCTGGAAATCGGAAAGGAATTCGAGCAGAAAAGCCTCGAATTCATGGTCGGAGCGGTCGATCTCGTCGATCAACAGGACGCTCTTGCGGGGTGACCTCAAGGCCTTCAACAGCGGCCGTTCAATGAGGAATTCGTCGCTGTAGAGATCGACCGCCTCGGCGCCGTCGCGGTGCAGCGCCAGCAACTGGCGGGGATAGTTCCATTCATAAAGGGCGTGGTTGGCGTCGATGCCCTCGTAGCATTGCAAGCGCACCAGCTCACGTCCCAGGACCTCGGCCAGGGCCTTGGCGGCCTCGGTCTTGCCCACCCCGGGCGCACCTTCGAGCAACAACGGCTTGCCCAGATGCAGGGCCAGATAGGCCACCGTGCTCAAGCCCTGGTCGGCGACGTAGGCGCACTCGTGCAGCGCCTCGGCCAGCGCTTCCGGGCTCTCGAAATCGGCGCTTTCCGGCAGCTTTGCCATGGCCGCTTAGGGCCCCGCCGCCTGCGCCTTGATGGCCTGGAGAATCTTCTCCGGCGTGAACGGCATTTCGTCGATGCGCACGCCGACGGCATCGAAGATGGCGTTGGCAATGGCTGGGATCGGTGGTGTGGCGCACATCTCGCCGATGCCCTTGGCGCCGTAGGGACCGTCCGCCGCCGGTCGCTCGAGGATGACGAGATCGATGTCGCAGACGTCGGCCGGTCCCGGCATCAGGTATTCGCTGTAGTCGACGGGCCGGTGCGCCCGTTCCGGATAGTAGGGCTCGGTGGTCTCGTAAAGGGCGTGCGAGACACCCATCCAGGTGCCGCCGACGAGTTGCTGTTCGACCAGTTTGGGGTTGAGGCCACGGCCGATCTCGTAGGCGCTTTTTATCGACAGCACGTCGACTTGACCGGTTTCGTCGTCAACTTCGAGCTCGACCACTGTGCAGGCGTGGGCATAGCAGGTAACCGGGTTCATGGAGCCGGTCTCGGGATCGGGGAAGGACCGCGGCACCAGGAAGATGCCGCGCCCCGAGACCGTACGGCCGAGCTCGAACTGCGCCGCCATCGAGGTCTCGGTGATGCTGATCGATCGGCCCGGCGCGCCGCGCACCTGGATATTGCCGGCACCGTCGGTCTCGAGATCGCTGGCGTTGACCTCGAGCTTTTCGGCCGCCACTTCCAGCAGCACGTCGAGCGCCTCCTTGGCGGCGGCGATGATGGCGTTGCCCACCCGGTGGGTGCCGCGCGAGGCGAAGCTGCCCATGCAGTGCGGTCCGGTGTCGGAATCGGCAAGGTCGACATAGACGTCGTCGGTCGGCACGCCGAGCGCCTCGGCGCAGATCTGGCGCATGATCGACTTCATGCCCTGGCCCAGATCGACGCTCGACAATGCCACCATGAACTTGCCGGTGGGGGTGGCGTGGACCAGCGCCTGGCTGGGGTCGCCGCCCAGATTCATGCCCGTCGGGTAGTTCACCGAGGCCATGCCCCGTCCGCGCTTTTTCGCCATGATATTTTTCCTCAGATACCTCTGCGCCCTAGCGGGACTTCGATGACATGGCCCGGTATTCCGCGGCGATCGGCCAGTTGGCCAGATCAGCCGCGGCCTGGACGCATTCCACCAGCGCCGCACCCTCGGTCTTCCTGTGGTGTGCCTTCATGTCGCCGTCGCGGTAGGCATTGAGGATGCGGAACTCCATCGGATCCATGCCAACCAGACGGGCCAGCTTGTCCATCTGGACCTCGAGGGCGAAGTCCGATCCGGTCACCCCGAAGCCGCGCATCGAGCTTGACGGCGTGCGGTTGGTGTAGACGCAGTAGCCGTTGATCGAAACGTTGGGGATGGTGTAGGGGCCGGGCATGTGAGCGGCACACTTGACCACACCGTAGGGCGAGAGCCGCGAATAGGCGCCGGCGTCGAAATACAGCCGCACCTGGCGGGCGATGATACGCCCGTCGTCCATGATGCCGTCCTTGACGTAGAAACGCTCCGCACCACGCGGTGACGAGACCTGCATCTCCTCGGCCCGGGTGAAGGCGAAGCGCACCGGCTTGTTGGTCAAGACCGAGCCAAGGATGGCCAGAGGTTCGACCACGGTGTCGTTCTTGCCACCGAAACCGCCACCCACGGTGCCACCGACGAAGTGCAGCTTGTTGACCGGCATCTGCAGGATCAGGGCGACGTTTTCGAGCGAGAAGAAGAGCGCCTGGGTGCTGGTGTAACAGGTGTAGCGCCCGTCGGTGTCGGGCACTGCGATGCAGCCGCCGGTTTCCACCGGGGCATGCTCGATGGGTGACATCTGATAGCGTTCCTCGATGACGTGGTCGGCTTCCTGGAAAGCCCGTTCGACGTCGCCCAGGCGAACCTTCTGGTGGTCATAGCCGCTGTAATCGAAGTAGTTCTGGCCGTGGTATTCGTTGACCAGCGGCGCCCCTGGCCGCAAGGCTTCCTCGACGTCGAAGACCGCCGGCAAGGTCTCGTAATCGACCTCGACCTTGGCCGCGCCCTGGGCAGCAGCGCTGATCGAGGTGCCCAGCACGGCGACGATGGGCTCACCGACGTAGCGCACCTTGTCGAAAGCCAGCACCGGCTCGTCCAGTGGCCCGACATCGAGCAAACGCAGGATGGTCGAGACGTTCTCCGGCACGTCCTCGGCCCTGATGATGCGGACGACGCCGGGCACCCGTTCGGCCTCGGCGGTGTTGATCGAACGAATGCGGGCGTGGTGGTGCGGACTGCGCGCCATCTTCATGTGCAGCATGCCGGCCAGGTTGCGGTCGTTGTAGAACTGGGTGCGGCCGCTGACGTGGCCCAGGGCGTCGGCACGCTGACGCGTCACGCCGATCTCGTGGAAGGCGTCCTGGCGCTCGTCGGCGAAGTATTCTTTTTTGAATTCCATTGGCTTGAATTCCTCGGCGCTGCGCTATTGGCCGCCCTGGGCGGCGGCGAGTACTGCGTTGATGATCGGCGTGTAGCCGGTGCAACGGCAGATGTTGCCGGAGATGGCGTCGACGACGTCCTCGCGGCTGGGGCTGGGGTTGTGGTCCAGCAGCGCCTTGGCGGCCATGATCATGCCCGAGGTGCAATAGCCGCATTGGGCGCCGAAATGATCCATCAGAGCCTGTTGCACGGGATGGAGTTTGCCCTCGGGGCTGATGCCCTCGACGGTTTCGATCGATTTGCCTTGGCAGGTCTCGGCCAGGGTCAGGCAGGCGAGCTGGGGTTGACCGTTGACCAGCACGGTACAGGCACCGCAACTGCCCTGAAAGCAGCCGACTTTCGGCGACATCACGCCGACCTTCTCGCGCAACAAACTGATCAGCGGGGCGCCGCCCTCGACGAACTCGGCGCGCTCCTCGCCGTTAAGGATGAACTCTATGGGGATCTTGGCCATGGATTATGTCTCCCTGAACCTGAACTTCAGCCCAACAGGAGCTGCTTGAGATGTACCGGCAGCACCTCTTTGCGGTACCACTCGCTGGCAATCGGGTCGCTCTGCGGGGTGCAGCCCTGGCCCGCCACGGCCAAGGCGTCGGCGATTCCAGCCTCGTCCAGGGACTTACCATTGAGCGCCGCTTCTACCGCTTTGGCCCGCATCGCCGTCGCCGCCATGGCGCCGTAGGCGACCCGCGGGGACGAGAGGCGCCGGCCGCTTTGCGGCAAATAGGCGGCGATGGTAAGCACCGACGGCCCCTGTGTACGGGTCCGCGTGGCCTTGAGAAAGCGCAACGCGCCGGCGCCATCGGGGCGGCGGAAGGTGACGCCGACGACGACGCTGCGCCTGTCGCTCTGGCGCGATTCCAAGAAGCTCTCGAGCGGGATGTCACGCGGGCTGTAGCCGCTTTGTACGGCCACTGTGGCGTCCAGCGCCAGCAGGGCGACGGCGAAATCGCCGTGCGGGTAGGGCGCGAAGAGGTTGCCGCCGACTGTCGCCATATTGCGCACCGCGGGACCACCGATCGACTTCGCTGCGACGTGGAGGTAGGCGAGATCGCCGTGCGCGGCAACCTCGGCCATTGTCACGCCGGCACCGATAAAGACCCGGCTGGCCGATGCCCTGATCTCTCGCAGGCCGCGGTCGGAGCAGCGGATCAAAGTGGGCGCCCCGAGTTTGCCCGCGAAAAGCTGGCGCACCAGGAGTGTGCCGCCACCGAGAAAGTGGGCGTCGCTGTCGGAAGCCAACGCCGCGGTGGCATCGCGAAGCTGGTCGAAGGTATTTACCTGTACCGCCATGTTGTACTCCTCAGGCCTTCGCCACGGTATTGCGAATGGCGGCAAAGCCCTGCATGTAGATGTCCTCGCCGACCACGCGCTGAAGTTCCTCTTCCCGGCCCTCGGGAGTCGTGAAACTGGAGCGCCACTGCCAGAAGGTGCGATTGCCGTCCGTCACCGGCTTGAGCGCCACATGGGCGACATAGTTGAAAAGCGGTATCGGCGTATCGAGCAGGCAGTAGCTGAAGCTGTGCTCGCGGTCAGAAAGCGCCAGCAACTGTTCGCGTAAGACGCCTCCGTCTTCGAGGCGAAAGTTGCGCACGGCGCCGATCTTGTCGGCCGGGTTTTGGTTCTCGATGCGGCTCTCGGCGACCGCCGGGTGCCAGGATTCGTGGCCGTTGAAATCGCGCAGCACGGCCCAGACCCGCTCGATGGGGGCATCGATCACCGTGCTTTTGTCGACCTTTACCATGGCCGCCGTCGCGCTCATCCGCCGAACTTCCGCTTCAGCGAATCGAAGCCGCCCTGGAATACGTTGTTACCGATGCCCTCGACCAGTTCGGCTTCGGCCTCCCTGGCGCAGTCGAATTCGGCCGACCACTCGGCGAAGGTGTGGTTGCCGTCGGTGATCGGCGTCAGCCTGAGCGTCGCCATGTAGTTCTCCACGCCCATCGACGATTCGAGTATCGAATAGGTGCAGAAATAATCGAAGTCGGAGAGCGCCAGCAACTGCTCACGGACTTGGCCCCCGTCCTGCATCTTCATGTCGCGGATGCAACCCACCTTGTCGCCGGGCTCGCCGCGTTCTATCTGGCTGCTGGCGATCACCGGATGCCAATTGGGCAGGGCGCCGAAATCGCGAATCGCCGCCCACACCCGCTCGGCCGGGGCGTTGATCACACTGGATCTATAGACTTTGGGCACGGTTCATCCTCGCTGCCTATTTCTTGCCTTTGCCGCCATCGTCGCCCGCCTCCGGATCTTCAGCCTTGCCTTCGGCGTCGACGGCCTTGCTGATGCTCTGCATGTCGCGGGCGGAGCGGATGATGTCACCCATCTTGCTGACGCTGCCGCCTTCGATGCCGACCTCCTTCAACAGGTTGTCGATCAACGGTGCCTGGACGCGGTAGCGCAGCGCCGAGTCCATTACCTCGTCGGTCATGTTTTTGCCGCCCTCGCCACCGCCGGCGAGGCCGTCGACGTGCAGTATGTTGATGCCCTCGATCTTCTCCATGGGCTTGGCGCTCTCGCGCACGATGCCCTCGACGTGCTCGAGCAGCTTGCGCCGGTAGAGCGAATCGCGGGCCTCATTGGTCAGTACGTTTTCCGCCTCGTTGACCTGGCGCTGGGCCTCGGCCATCACCGTGGCATGGACCTTCTCGGCCTGGGCCGCGATCTTCTTCGCCTCGGCCTCCTTCTCGGCCATCATGATGTCGATCGCAGCGAGGCGCTTCGTGACCTCGGATTCGCGCACCGTGACGACCTTCTCCTCGGCCTCGGCGACCTTGGCCAGGGCGGCATCTGCGGCGGCCTGTGCCGCCGAACGTTCCTTGGACTTCTGATAGAGCGCGACGGCCTTTTCCATTTCCGCCAATTCGACGATCTGCTCGCGCTCCACCTCGAGTTGCCGCAGTTCGCGGTCCCGCACGATGCGGGCCTCGTCGAGGCCACGGTCCGAGGTGATGCGGCTGCGTTCAACTTCCTCATGCGCGGCGATCTCCGCCTCCTCATAGGTCTGGCGCTTGGCAATCTCGAGCTGTTCCAGCGCCCTGGCGCTTTCCAGTCGGTCCCGGTCGAGGGCGAGATCGTGGGCCACGCGGGCCTGTTCGATGTGCTGCTGGGCAGAGATTTCGGCTTCCCGAAGTTGGCGATCGGCATCGGCGCGCGCGACCTGCTTCGCGGCCACCTCGATCTCGCGTTCGGTTTCGGAGATCTCGACGGCCTTGCGGTGATCGACGTTGAGAATCTCCCGGCTCTTGGCAAAGGCAATGCGGTCAGTCTCGATCGCCAGGTCGGTGACGATGCGAGACCGCTCAACCATGTCCTGGCGCTTGATCTCCGCCTCGTCGATCACCTGGGCCTGAACGATCTCAAGGTTACGGGTCGCCTGTTCGCTGGCGATGCGCTCGGCAGCAATTTTCTTTTCCTGGGCGATACGGGCCGCCTCGGTGGCCTCGCGGGCCGCGATATCGGCCTCCTCGATGGAGCGCTGTCGGTCGATCTCCAGGCGCTGAATCTCCTTGTCGCTGGCTATGCGTTCCGCCGAAATCGTCAGTTCCTGGGTGATGCGCGCCGCCTCGGTAGCCTCGCGAGCGGCGATTTCGGCCCCTTCGATGGCCCGGCCTCGCGCGATCTCCAGGCTTTGCGTCTCCTCTTCGCTGGCGATGCGTTCGGCGGCGACGTTCTTTTCTTGGGCGATGCGCGCTGCTTCGGTGGCCTCGCGAGCGGCGATTTCAGCCCCTTCGATGGCGCGGCCTCGCGCGATCTCCAGGCTTTGCGTCTCCTCGTCGCTGGCGATACGTTCGGCGGCAATGTTTTTTTCCTGGGCGATGCGCGCCGCCTCGATGGCCTCGCGAGCGGCGATGTCGGCCTCTTCGACGGCCCGGTTGTGGGCGATCTCCAGGCTCTTGGTTACCTCGTCGCTGGCGATGCGTGCGGTTTCGGTCGCCTGGCGGGCCGCGATTTCGGATTCCTCGACGTCGCGGGCTCGGGCGATCTCGAGGTTCTGCGTTTCCCGTTCGCTAGTGATGCGTTCGGCCGCGACTTCCTTCTCCTGGGCGATGCGCTCTTTTTCGGTAGCCTCGCGGGCGGCGATCTCGGCCGCCTCGATGGCGCGGGCACGTTCGATTTCGCGCCGCCGGGTTTTTTCCTCGTTGGCGATACGGGCATCGCTGATGGCGCGCTCCTGAGCGATGCGCGCCTTCTCGATCTCCTCGTGGGCGGCAATCTCGGCGTTTTCGATAGCCCGGGTGCGTTCGATTTCGCGCTGCTGGGTTTCCTCTTCGTTGGTGATGCGGGCTTCGGTGATGGCGCGTTCCTGTTGGATGCGCGCGGTCTCGATCTTCTCGCGGGCGGAAATCTCGGATTGCTCGGCCTCGGTTTCCTGCTCGGCGCGTTCGCGCACCAGATCTGTGCGCTGGGCGGCCCGGCGGGTTTCGATTTCGCGCTCCTGTTCGAGGCGAGCGGTCTCGCTCTCGCGCTCGATCTCGAGGATCTGCTTTTCGGCTTCCAGGTTGCGGTTTCTGATCCGCACCATGGAGTCCTGCTCGATGTCGTTGCGGAGTTTGCGCCGCGATTCGATTTCGTCGATCAGCTGGGTCAGGCCCTCGGCGTCGAACCGGTTGGAAGGGTTGAAGAACTCGAGATCGGTTTGGTCCAGCTCGGTGATGGCGACGGATTCGAGCTCGAGACCGTTCTGGGCCAAGGCCTCGGAAGCGGTCGCCCTGACGCGTGAGACGTATTCGCCGCGCTGTTCGTGCATTTCTTCCATGCCCATCTCGGCGGAAATGGCGCGCAGGGCGTCGACAAACTTGCCGGAAAGCAAGCGATGCAGCTGTTCCTGCTCCATGGTGCGTCGGCCCAGCGTCGCCGCGGCGGCGGCTACGGCTGCGGTATTGGGCGCGACGCGGACGTAGAATTCTGCCGTCAGATCAATGCGCATACGGTCCTTGGTGATCAAGGCGTGTTCGTTCTCGCGGGTCACCTCCATCTGCAGCACGTTCATGTTGACGGGGGTTGTTTCGTGGATTATGGGCAAGACCAGGGCGCCACCGTTGATCACCACGCGCTCGCCTCCCAGACCGGTGCGCACGAAGGAGACCTCCTTCGTCGAGCGGTGATAAAGCCAATTCAAAAGATAAACGACCACGACGATCACCACGATCGCCACGATCAACCAGAGAATAATGGCTCCAAACATTTGACCCGTCATAGCCTCTCTCCCACTCTTTTCGGCCACCGATGTGCGTCGGCGCGCCTTTCGTATGAGTCGTCTCAGCGCTTGCCGATCTGCTTGAATTTCCTCGTCTGTTCGGTAAGCGCAACCTCGGTCGGCAGGCGCTCCATCGACGAAGCGCCATAGAAACCGTGACAATTCTCGGTGTTCTCGAGCACAAACGCGGCGTCCTCAGGCTGCGAGACCGGGCCGCCGTGGACCAGCACGATGACCTCTTTGTTGACCCTCAGCGCCGCCTCGGCCCAACGCTCGACCAGCGCCGGGCAGTCGGCCAGCTTGAGCGTCGTTTCGGCGCCGATCGATCCGCCGGTGGTCAGGCCGAGATGGCAGACGACGATGTCGGCCCCGGCCTCGGTCATGGCGACGGCGTCGTCCTCGCCGAAGATGTAGGGCGTGGTCAGCATATCCTTGCCGCGGGCTTGGGCGATCATATCGACCTCCAGGCCATAGGACATTCCGGTCTCCTCGAGGTTGGAGCGGAAAACGCCGTCGATCAGCCCCACCGTGGGGAAGTTCTGCACGCCCGAGAAGCCGACGGACTTGAGGTCATCGAGGAACTTGTCGAACAGGCAGAACGGATCGGTACCGTTAACGCCGGCCAGCACCGGCGTGTTTTGGACCACCGGCAGCACCTCGGCCGCCATCTCCATGACGATTTCGTTGGCGTTGCCATAGGCCATCAGGCCGGCCAGCGAGCCCCGTCCGGCCATGCGGTAGCGGCCCGAATTGTAGATCACGATCAAGTCGATGCCGCCGGCCTCTTCGCATTTGGCCGAGAGGCCGATGCCCGCGCCGCCACCGACGATGGTCCTGCCACGGCGGATCATGTCGTGGAATTTCTCAAGCAGCGCACGGCGTTCGAAACCCGGCATGACTTACCTCCGCAGCTTTCCGCGCAACGCCTGGCGGCCGACGATCGAGTGGAAAGCCCCGACTACGACCTCGGCGAACTGGGGATCGTTGATATTGTGGGGCAGGCGGATGAGGCGGCGCTTGCCGGTCTGGCGCACCGTCTCCTCCAGTGCCTCAAACAGCGTGCGGTCAGCCTCGGGATCATGAAAGGGCTGCCCCGGGGCGTCGAGCAGCGAGACCCCGCCTTCGGGCAGGAAGAACTGCACCGGACCATCCATCTGGTTGAGTTTTTCGCCGATCCAGCGGCCGATGCGGTCGTTCTCCTCGGCCGTCGTGCGCATCAGCGTGACCTGGGGGTTGTGTTCATAGAAAGTGCGCCCCTGGAAGCGCGTCGGCACCGTATCACGGGCTGCAAAATTGACCATGTCGAGGGCGCCGCAGGAGCCGACATACGGCAGGCGGCTGCGAATGACGGCACCGAAGCGGTCTTCGGTGGCAGCAAACACGCCGCCCACCAGAAGGTCGCAAACCTCGGTCGTGGTCAAGTCGAGGACGCCCTCCAGCAGGCCCGATTCGACCAAGTTTTCCATGGATTGGCCGCCGATCCCGGTGGCGTGGAAGACCAGGCAGTCGAATTCGGCCTCGAGCCAGGCACTGACCTGTTGTACGCACGGCGTAGTCACCCCGAACATGGTCAGTCCGACCGCCGGCAGGTCGTCCGGCAGCGGCTGTCCGCGCTTTGCCGCCACGGCCCTCGCGATGTCATGGTTCGCTACCATGCCGCCGATGGCGTGGGCGCCGTTGGCCAGCACCTGGCGCGAGATCGAGTTGAGGCCCTGCACGTCGGTGACCGAGTACATCATCATGATGTCGCTCGGGCCGACGTACTGTTTGACGTCGCCCGAGGCCACGGTCGAGATCATCACCTTGGGCAGGCCGATGGGCAACCGCCGCATGCCCGGCGTAACCAAGGCCGTGCCGCCGCTGCCGCCGGCCGAGACGATGCCGGCGATATCGCGCTGACGGACGATCCAGTTCTCGAAGGCCTGGGCCATTTCCCGCACCGCTTCACCGCGGTCGCCGGTAAAAACGGCGTTCGATCCGCGGCGGTGGTAGGCCGCGATCTGATTGGGCGGCACATCGGCACCGGAGGGTTTGCCGCTGGTCGAGAGGTCGACGGTTCGAGCCTTGAGGCCAAGGTGGGTGACGCAGTCGCGCAGATACTTGAGTTCGCGTCCCTTGGTATCGAACGTTCCGACCACCAGCACCGCCTCGCCGCTGATCTCGTGCCGCGCCGTCGGCGCCTGGCGCAGCACCTCGGGAACATCATCCTCTGCCGCGCTGCCCGAAGCCGCCGTTATCTCGGCCAGCGCGAATGGCGGTGACCAGCGGGTTGGCAGCGAGGGATTGGAGATATGGACGCGGCCTTCTTCGGCGTCGCGGCGTGCGCTTTCCTCGTGCCCCGCGGCAACGTCGTCCTCGAACGCTTCTTCGTGACCGTGCCGCCCGACGCCCAGCAGACGTTGCTGCAGGTCGCGATCGGCGGCCAGATGGGCAGCGTCGAGGACGTGGTTGATGCGGCCGTTGACCATGATCGCGACTTGCTCGGAAACCTCGGTGGCGAAGCCGATGTTCTGCTCGATGAGCAGGATGCTGATATCCTCCTGCTCGCCGAGCGCCAGCAGCATGTCGCCGACCTGGCTGACGATGTTCGGCGCCAAGCCCTCTGTGGGCTCGTCCATGATCAGGAGTTGGCGGTTGCCGAGCAAGGCACGGGCGATGGCCAGCATCTGCTGTTCGCCACCCGACAACTGGCCACCGTAGTTGCTGCGCCGCTCGGCGAGCCGCGGAAAGGCTTCGTAGGCGCGCTCCACGGTCCAGGATGCGCGGCGGCGGCCACGATGACATAGACGCAGGTGCTCGTCGACGGTCAACGAAGGCCAGAGCCGACGGCCTTGCGGCACGTAGCCGACGCCCAGGTTGGCGATCTGGTTCGAGGTCAGGCCGCGCAATTCCTCGTTGTCGAATCGGATCGAACCCTGGGCCGGCTGGACCAGTCCCATGATAGCGTTGCACAGCGTCGTCTTGCCCATGCCGTTGCGTCCGACCAGCGAAAGGATGCCGAAATCGAGCGTCAAGTTGACGTCCTGCAGGGCATGCGAGTGGCCGTAGAAGACATGCAGATCCCTGATCTTGAGGATGGGCTCGGGCTCGCGCTCGCGGTGCCGCCCGTCCTCGCCACGCTGTCGTCCGCGCTCAGCCATGGCGATCACCCAGATAGAGCTCCTGGACTTGGCGGTCGGATTCGATTTCCTCGGGCGAGCCTTCTTTGAAGATGCGGCCGTTGTGCATCACCGTCACCGATTCGACCACCCTGAGGGCGACGTCCATGTCGTGCTCGATGATGATGAAGCCCATGTGCTCGGGGAAAGACTGAAGAATTTCGATCAGTTCGCTGCGCTCGGTCGGCGACAATCCGGCGGCCGGCTCATCGAAAAGCACGAAGCGCGGTGCCCCGGCAAGCGCCAGGGAGAGTTCGAGCTGGCGCTGTTGGCCGTAACTCAACTGAGCCACCATCTGATCACTGATGTCGGTCAAATGGACGGCTTCGACCAATTCCTCGGCCGCGTGCATCAGGGCGTCGTTGCGTCGCGGCCGCAGCATCGAATAGCGCCTGCGCGACATCCCGCGGCAAGCCAGGTAAACGTTGTCGAGAACGCTGAGCCCGTCGAACAACAGGGAAATCTGGTAGGTCCTGCGCAAACCCCGGCGAATGCGTTCGTGAGGCGGATAATGCGTTATGTCTTCGCCAAAAAACTGGATGCGGCCCGCGCTCGGCTGAAAATCCCCGGTGATGCAATTGAACAACGTCGTCTTGCCGGCACCATTCGAGCCCAGGACGGCGCGCTTTTCCCCGGCCCGGACCTGGAGATCGACCTCCGCGAGCGCCGCCAGCGCGCCAAAATAGCGGTCAACGCCCTTCAGCTCCAAGGCGTTCCCCGCACCGGCCGCCGACAGTCTGTCGCCAACCGCCGCCATCACTCGTCACCCGCCGGGTTGGCGCCAGGGCGGTAGACCGGAGCCCTGCTGCGGCGCTGGCGCCAGGTCAGCCAGCGCTGCCATAGCCCGAGCACGCCGTCGGGCGAGAAGAAGACGATGCCCAGGAAGCCAAGCCCGATGAGCAGCCGGAAACGTTGACCGTCAAGACCGATGTCGACCAGCACATCCATGGCGAAGGTGCGCAGCAGAACATAGATGAAGGCACCGATGAACGGCCCTATGGGATGGCGCATGCCGCCGACGACGGCGATCACCAGGATGTCGATCACGGCGCCGATGCCGATGGTACCGGGCGAGATCTGCCCGTTCTGCCAGCTCAGCAGGATGCCGGCGACACCGGCGATCAGGGCGGCAAAGGCATAGGCCGCGACACGATGGGCCGTGACGTTGAAGCCCAGAGCCGCCATGCGGCGGGGATTGTCGCGAATGCCCTGCAAGGTCAACCCGAAAGGCGAACGCGCGACGTAGAGAACGACGAAATAGCTTAGCGCGGCGAGAAACAGGGTGAGGTAGTAAAATGCCGTCGGGCTGCGCCAATCGACGCCGAAGAGATGCGGCGCCCTGATGAAGTTGAAGCCGCTGAAGCCGTTGAAGATGACGTAGTTCTGGCGCGCGAAGTAGAAGAAGGCGGCGGCGATGGCTAGCGTGATCATGATCGTGTAGATGCCCTCGGTGCGCACCGCCAGCCAACCCGAGAGCGTGCCGAAGACGACGGCGATGACCAGTGCCACCGGGATCGACAGCCAAAACGGCCAACTCAGGCTGATGGTTGTGACGTGGCTGTCGCCGAGTATCGCCCCCATGTAGCCGGCACAGCCGGCCACCGTCATCTGGACCAGCGAGACCATGCCGCCGTAGCCGGCCAGGAACATCAGGCTCAGCGCGATCATACCGAGGATGAAGGTCCAGCCGAAGATCTGGAACTGAATGAATTCGTTGGCGAAGCTGGGCAGGACGATGAGCAGCAGCGCCGCCAGAACGGCCGCCGGGTGGATATCCCAGAACAGGTTGGCGATTTCCAGCGCCCCCGAAGTAACGCGGCGGGGTTGGCGGCGGCCGTCGTTGGGCTGGTGGCTATTCATGGCTGCCTAGCGCGCGCCCAACAGACCCTGGGGCCGGAAAGCCAGGACCAGAACCATGATCAGGAAGGTCAATACCACCGCATAAGTCGGCATGTAGACCGAGCCGAATTGCTCCGACAGACCGATCAGCAAGGCACCCAGGGCGGCTCCAGGGATGCTGCCCATGCCGCCGACGATCACCACGACCAGCGAGGCCAAAAGAAAGCGCATGTCCTCGCCCGGGGCCAGCGACTGGAAGGTGCCGCCGACGACGCCGGCGATACCGGCGAGGCCGGCGCCAAAGGCAAACACCAGCAGGAAAACAAGCTGGATACGTACGCCACTGGCCGACAGCATGTCGCGATCGTCGACGCCGGCCCGGATCATCATGCCGATGCGCGTCCGGTTTAGCGCCAGCCACATCAACACACCGACGATAACGGCGGCGACAAAGATCACCATCCGCACCATCGGATACTTCAGGTAGACCACTTTGCCCGATGTCTTGACCGCCGTGATGAGCGGCAGCTTGACGGCACCGAAGAGCCAGTCCGGGGTTTGAATCTGGTAGAAGTCGCCGCCCCAGATCCACAGCAGGAGATCGGCCAGGACGATCGAAAGGCCGATCGTCACCAGGGTCTGACGCAATTCCTCGCGCTCCATACGGCGGAAGACGACGAGTTGCAGCACCACGCCGACCAGGGCCATGGAGACGAAGGCGGCGACGAAGCTAAGCAACCACGATCCCGTCGTGTCGGCGACGGCAAATCCGACGTAGCCGCCGAACAGGTAGAGCGAGCCGTGGGCCAGGTTCATGTTCCGCATCAGGCCAAAGATCAGCGTGAAGCCGCTGGCCACCAGGAAATAAAGCGCGCCCAGGGAGACGCCGTTGAACAAGGCGTTGAGAAACACCTTCTTGCGCCCGACCAGCGTGACGAGATCCGCCGGCCAGGGTGCTACGATGAGCCACAGCAGCAGAATTACGGCCAGCAGAATGATGATCGACCAGAAGGGGTGGCGCTCAACGAAGCGGAACATCGCACTTCCTCGATGTCCGGCGCCGACGTGACGCCAGGGAGGCACGGGTCGGCGGGCGCCGTGCCGGGCTCGAAACCGAAGCCCGCACGAAGGCGCCCGCCGAGTGCTACGCGTCTAGTACTTCTTGCAAACCGGTATCTCACGGCCGGGCAGGCCGATCTTGGCGAACTTCGCCGGGTCGATGCCCAGCGTCTGGTTCACGTTGGGTACGATCTTGACCAGTTTGTTCACCAGAATACCGTTTTCCTCCACCACTTCGGTGACGAAGTTGGTGCCAATGGCCTGGCGATTGCCGTCGAGCTTGATCTTGCCGTTGGGCGCATCGAGCACCAGCGTCGTCAACTCGGCACGGAACTTCTTATGACCGTCGCTAAGATCCCCACCGATCTTGTTGAGCACGGTAAAGGCTGCCGTGGCGGCGTTGTAATAGCCGGTGGCGAGCAGCGAAGGAGAGGGGAAGCGCTTGTCCGGCGGGAAGGCGTCTTGGTAGGCCTTGACGTAGGCCTGCCACTTGGCGTTGTCCCAGCTGTCGGCCTGAGGACCCGAGGCGGGAGTGCCGATCAGGGCTTGCTTGGCCTTGCCCTTGGATGACAGCACCGTCTGGTCAACCATGATGGTGCCGCCGATCAGGTTGGCGTCGCCGCCGGCCTGCTGGTACTGGTTGAGGAAGTTGACCGCGTCGCCGCCGCCAAGGCCGAGGTAGATGGCATCGACGTCGTCGGGCAGGGCGGCGATGACCGAGGCAAAATCCTTGGTCCCCAGCGGCACCCAGAAGCGCTCGCTAATCTTGCCGCCGAGGCCGCAAAACTCCACCGCCAAGCCGAAAACCTGGGTGTAGATGAAGGAGTAGTCCTCGCCGATGGTGGCTATGGTGCGCCATTTTTTGACGTTGTAAATATAATCGGCGATACCTGACGACCACTGAGCGCCGTCCATATTAAAGCGGAAGAAGTTCGGCGCCGGTTCGACGAAAGTGGTTTCTTGGGCACCCGATATGCCGTTGATGAACGTCACCTGGGGCTGCGATTTGGCGTAGTCCTTGACGGCGATGCCTTCGGAACCTGAAAGCGGACCGATCAAGATGTCGATACCGTCCTGCTCGACCAGCTTGCGGGCCGCGCGGATGGCCGAATCGGGGCTGGCGTCGGAGGCACCGATGGTGACCTCGATGTCGCGCCCGCCGGCCTTGCCGCCAAACTTCTTGAGCGCCACCTTGAAGCCACGCACGCCGTCTTCGCCAAGCACCGTATAGGTACCCTCCAACGTCGCCAGGACGCCGACTTTCAATTTGTCGGCGGCTACGCTCGGTAGTGCCGAAGAGGCGACGAGAAACAGCCCCGCTGCCAATGTACTGAGTGCCTTTTTCATGATGTCTTTTTCCTCCCTTATATCCGGGTCGAAATTATTGTTATCCGTCTGCCCGGCCTTGGATTCCAGAAGCGGGATTGGTATTCGTCGGAAGAGCCCGGTGCCGCGAAATCCCAGCCCACCTGGACCGGGCCCCTCGGTCACCGCAACCACCACTGCAACCACCCCCCGCACCCATCGGAAACGGCACGACAATGTCCCGTTCCCCACGGGCCGCCATATACTAGCGTGTTGTTCATATTACTGGTAGGCGCAAAATATCCGCTACGAATTCTGCTGATATAGCATGCGATGATTTTACTCCGCCCTGGTGGACTGGATTTACTCCGCCATTGACACCCTCCAAGCGGACGTGATTGGGTACCAATAGGGTACCAAATCCATTTTTTACCAGAAGTGGGCCTCTCAAATTCCGCAGAAACCCTGGTGCCGCAGGGAGGATTTGAACCCCCGACCTACTGATTACGAA
>JASLXG010000183.1 GCA_030740435.1 Alphaproteobacteria bacterium
GGCGTTTGGCGGTGGACATGATCAACCTCACGGGTTGGGGTCGGGTAATGCGGGCTAGGCATAGAGTAAAAAAAAAGGGCCGCCGCGGCGACCCTTTTTGCTGGCTGTTTCCCGGTCCCCCTAACGTTTCGAGAACTGGAAGCTGCGGCGCGCCTTGGCACGGCCGTATTTCTTGCGCTCGACGACGCGGGAATCACGAGTGAGAAACCCGCCCTTCTTGAGCACCGGGCGAAGCGTGGGCTCGAATTCCACCAGCGCCCGGCTGACGCCGTGGCGCACCGCTCCGGCCTGGCCCGAGAGGCCGCCGCCCTTGACGGTGCACCAGATGTCGTACTGGGCATTGCGGTCGGCCGCCACCAGGGGCTGGTTGATGATCATGCGCAGCACCGGCCGGGCGAAATAGACCTCGCCCTCGCGGCCGTTGACGGTGACCCGGCCAAGTCCCGGCTTGATCCACACCCGGGCCACGGCGTTCTTGCGCTTGCCGGTGGAATAGGCCCGGCCCTGGGCGTCGATGTTGGGCTGGATCTCGTCGCTGGGCTCGGGCTCGGCCACCACCGGCGCCTCGGCCGGCGCCTCGCCCTCGGCCTCGGGCTCGCCGGGCTCGCGGCTGGTCAGATCCTTGAGGTCGGCCAGCGTGTGTTTTTCTTCCGCCATGCTCAGGCGCTCCTCTTGTTCTTCGGGTTCATGGCGGCCAGGTCGAGGGCCTCGGGCTGCTGCGCCTCGTGGGGGTGCTCGCTGCCTGCGTAGACCTTGAGGTTGCGCATCTGCTGGCGGCCCATGCGCGAGCGGGGGATCATGCGTTCGATAGCCTTGTAGACCACGCGCTCGGGGTGCTTGCCGCTGAGGATCTGATCGGCGGTGCGGCTTTTTATGCCGCCGGGGTAGCCGGTGTGGCGGTAGTAGGTGCGCTGGGCCCGCTTCTGGCCGGTCAGCCGCACCTTTTCGGCGTTGACCACGATGATGTGGTCACCGCAGTCGATGTGCGGCGTGTAGCCCGGCTTGTGCTTGCCCCGAAGCCGCGTCGCCACGGCAGCGGCCAGGCGGCCCAGCACGACGTCCTCGGCATCGACCAGCAGCCACTTCTTGTCGACCTCGGCGGTCTTCATGGAATAGGTTTTCATTACAGGTCTCGATTGCTGCGCTTGGTTCTGTGTTGGCTCTGTGGCGGCGGCGGAGTATGTCACAGCAAAAGCCAGAGTCAACCGGAAAAACGATTGTTTTTCAGTCTATTACCAGTGCGGTAATATAATACCACATCCGCGCCGGGGTGTCATTTCGAGGGAATCGCGTAGGTAGCGCTGGCCTGGGCCACGGGTTGGTCATCACCCTCGGAATAGATCGCCACGTCGCCCACGGCCAGACGCCGGCCGAGTTTGAGAATGCGAGCCTCGGCGACGGTGTCGACAGGCTCGGGCCGGCGCAGGAAATGGCAGTGGAAGTTAGTGGTAACGGTCTGCTCGCTGGGACCGATCATGCCCAAAACGACGGCCCACGCCGCGGCATCCGCGAGCGCCATCAGCGTCGGCCCGGCCAGCGTGCCGCCAGGCCGCAAGAGGTCGTTCTTGAAGGGCATGACCAGGCGGGCGTGGCCGTAGCCGATCTCAAGCACCTCGAAGCCCAAAATGGCGGTCAGCGGAATTTGTTCCCGGGCCAGAGCGATGAAATCCTCGGGGCTGATACGGGGGCTTTCGGACATCCCTGAGTACCTTGGGCGGAAATGTGGCTGGAGGGGCCGGGAGCAAACTGTGGCGCGAGCATTTTGCGGAAAACTGAGCCAATGTCGATTCGCTCCTTGGTTTATTGCGAACAGATCACATTCTTGCTTCCGTTATGCATTACCACGAGGCGCTTCATCGGCCGCATCAACGAGATCGCCAACTCGATCTCCTCGGCGGTCGAGGAGTTCATAGCAGCACTATAGTGATTGCTGCCGGCCAGCGGTAGCAGGCCCACAGTAACGATCGCGACGGTCTCGAAGCCTCGTTCGGAGCCCTGGTCGCCCTGCTCAAGGAAAACCGTATCGAATACGACGAATTCGTCTGGTCGCTGGCGGCCTAGGGCCGCCACCACGCCATGGGCCCCTGAGACGGGGTCCCCAGACCGAAGACACATTCAGGAAAAGCAAGATGATGGGATTCCTTAGTTTCAAAAAGCAGCGCCAGGAAGTGGAAGGCCAGGACACCGACCTGGTTCAAGAGAGCGCGGATCAAGCCGACACCAACCGGGCTGAGCTCGAGCTTTACCGCCGGGCCTTCGACAAGATCAAAACCACCTGCCAGCAGGCCGCCGGTGGCGATCTCGAGGCCCGCCTCACCGAGATCGAGGAGTTCGGCGATCTGGCCGAGACCATGAGTAGCATCAACCATGTGCTCGACATGGCCGACGCCTTCGTGCGCGAGGCCGGTGCCTCGCTGCAGGCCGCCAACGACGGCAAGTTCTTCCGCGAATTCATGGTCCGCGGCATCCTCGGCGACTTCCGCCGCGGCGCCCAGGTGATCAACGACGCCCGCCAGTCGATGGAGGCGGCAGCCGCCGAATCGGCCCGCCTCTTCCGCATGATCGAGGACATGCCCATCAACGTCATGATGGCCGACGCCGAGACCCTCAACATCACCTACCTCAACACCGAGGCCAAGAAGACACTGACCACGCTGCAGGAGCACCTGCCGGTCAAGGCCGACGACCTCATGGGTCAGTGCATCGACATCTTCCACAAGGAACCCGGTCATCAGCGCCGGATCCTGACCGATCCGGCCAACCTGCCGCACCGCGCCACCATCACGCTGGGCAACGAGAACCTCAAGCTCGAGGCCAGCGCCGTCATGGGCCACGACGGCAGCTACATCGGCCCCATGCTCTGCTGGAGCGTGGTCACCGACCAGATCAGGATCGCCACCGACGTCAAGGAGGTGGTCGAAGTGGTGGCCTCGGCCTCTACCGAGATGAAAGCGAGTTCGGAGTCCCTGGCCGCGGCGGCCGAAGAAACGGCGGCCCAAAGCACAACGGTTGCCGCCGCTTCCGAGGAGGTCACGGCCAATATCCAGACCGTCGCCTCGGCGGCCGAGCAACTGGCCGCTTCGGTGCATGAGGTGAGCTCGCAGGTCAGCGATTCGGCCCGCATTTCACAAGAAGCCGTAACCGAGACCGAACGCACCAACCAGACCGTCCAGGGCCTGGCTGAGGCGGCCCAGAAGATCGGCGACGTGGTCAGCCTGATCAGCGACATCGCCGGCCAGACCAACCTCTTGGCGCTGAACGCCACCATCGAGGCGGCCCGCGCCGGCGAAGCCGGCAAGGGCTTTGCCGTTGTCGCCTCCGAGGTCAAGAGCCTGGCGACGCAAACCGCCAAGGCCACCGAAGACATCGCCAGCCAGATCGGTGCCATCCAGGGCGCCACCAAGGATGCGGTGTCGGCCATCCAGGGCATCGGCCAGACCATCGGCCGTATCAGCGAGATCGCCACCTCGATCTCCTCGGCCGTCGAGCAGCAAAGCGCCGCCACCTCGGAGATCAGCCGCAACGTCCAGGAGGCCTCGAACGGCACCCAGGAAGTGAGCTCCAATATCACCGGCGTCAGCACCTCGGCCAGCGAAAGCGGCCAGAGCGCCGGCCAGGTGCTGTCGGCGGCCGAGAGCCTAGCCAATGAGGGCGAACAGATGCGCCAGAAGGTCGACGAGTTCCTGGCCTCGCTTTAACCGCCAAACAAATCCCTTCGGGGCGGCACCAGCTGGTGCCGCCCCTTTTCTTTGCGCCTGGCTGCAAATCGGCCTACCGTGCGGTGCCCCGGCCAACTAGCGAGACGCCATGCCCTCCGCCACCGCCGACGAATACTATTCCGACGCGCTGTTGCGCCGCGTCCTCGAACAAAGCCGCGTCATCGCCCTGGTCGGGGCCAGTGCCGATTGGAAACGGCCTTCTTCGTTTGCCATGAAGTACCTGCAAGGCAAGGGCTATCGCGTCATTCCGGTCAACCCGGGCCGGGCGGGATCGGAAATCCTGGGCGAAATGACCTACGCCCGGCTGGCCGACATCCCGGAAAAGATCGACATGGTCGATATCTTCCGCAAGCCCGAGGCGGTCAGCGAAATCGTCGATGAGGCTCTCGAATTGAACATCCCCATCGTCTGGATGCAACTGGGTATTCGCCACGCCGAAGCCGCGACCCGGGCCGAAACGGCCGGTGCCACGGTGATCATGAATCGTTGCGTCAAGATCGAATACGGCCGGCTTTATGGCGAGTTGGGCTGGGGCGGCATCAACACCGGCATCATCTCGAGCAAACGCCGCCGGGTTGGTTAGCGGCATCTAAGGAACCCCCTGCCATGAGCGACCAGGAAGCGCCGCCGCCCTACGGCTTCGAGACCAAATCGATCCACGCCGGGGCCAGCCCCGACCCCACTACCGGGGCCCGCTCGACGCCCATCTTCCAGACCACGGCCTACGTCTTCGACGACGCCGACCACGCGGCTTCGCTGTTTAACCTGCAGACCTTCGGCTACATCTATTCGCGCATTACCAACCCCACGGTGGCGGTGCTCGAGGAACGCCTGGCCACCCTGGAGGGCGGCCGTGCCGCCGTGGCTTGTGCCTCGGGCCATGCCGCCCAGGTGCTGGCCTTCTTCACGCTGCTCGAGCCGGGCGACGAGTTCGTGGCGTCGCGCAACCTCTATGGCGGCTCGATCACCCAGTTCACCCACACCTTCCGCAAACTGGGCTGGACCGCCCACATGGTCGACCCCACCGATCCGGAAAACTTCCGCCAGGCGCTGACGCCCGGGTGCAAGGCCATCTTCATCGAGAACCTGGCCAATCCCGGCGGCATCATCGTCGACATGGAAGCGGTGGCCGCCATCGCCCACGAGGCCGGCTTGCCGCTGATCGTCGACAACACCATGGCCACGCCCTATCTCAACCGGCCCTTCGAGTGGGGCGCCGATCTGGTGGTGCATTCGGCCACCAAGTTTCTCTCCGGCCACGGCCATGCGATGGCCGGCGCGGTGGTCGAATCGGGACGTTTCGACTGGGGCCAGAACGACAAGTTTCCTAGTTTGACGGAGCCGTCGGAATCCTATCATGGCCTCACCTTCTATGAGACCTTCGGCGATTTCGGCTTCACCATGAAGGCCCGCGCCGAGGGCCTTCGCGACCTGGGCCCGGCGCTCTCGCCCTTCAACGCCTTCCTCGTGCTGACCGGCATCGAGACCCTGGCCCTGCGCATGGAACGCCACGTCGCCAACGCCCAGGCGGTGGCCGAATTCCTCGAGGCCCACGCCCGTGTCGAATGGGTCTCCTATGCCGGCCTCAAATCCAGCCCCTACCACGAGCTGGCGCGGAAGTACCTGCCCAAGGGGCCGGGATCGGTCTTCACTTTCGGCGTCGTGGGTGGTTACGAATCCGGCCTGAAGGTCGTCGAGGGCGTCGAGATCTTTTCCCACCTGGCCAATATCGGCGACACCCGCAGCCTGATCATCCACCCCGCCTCGACGACGCATCGCCAGCTCAGCGAAGAACAACTGCGGGCGGCGGGATCGGGCCCCGAGGTCGTGCGGTTGTCGATCGGGCTGGAGAGCGTCGACGACCTCATACGCGATCTCGACCAGGCGCTGGCTGGGATTTGAGCGGGCTTGACGGTTGAGAGTTCGGCTTACTCGGCCGGTTTTTCCGCCGCCGCCTCCTTCGCCGCCTTGCCGCTGGGCGTCGGCGGCAGGCTGAGGGCGGCCAGCGAGCCCAAGCCGGCAAAACCGATGAGCACGAAGAACAGCGGATCCAGATTGCCGAAGAGGCCGTGCACGAACGGCACCAACGAGACGCCCAGCGCGCCGACGCCCAGCGCCAGCACGAATTTGACGCCGAAGGCGCGGCCCTGCCAGTCGCTGGGCACGTAGCGCGCCAGCAGCGAGTTTTCGGCCGGCTGGCCGAAGGTGTTGAGGCTGACCATCAGGATCAGCGCACCGACCAGGGCCGGGGAGCGCATCTGGTAGGCCAGATAGATGGCCGGGACCTGGGAAAGCTGGGAAAAGACGTAGATCGGCTTGAGAGGGAAGCGATCGGCCAACTCGCCGCCCACCACCTGGGTCACCGACGAGCCGATGTAGGCCAGCGTGACGATGCCGCCGACGGCAAAGACGCCGCCGATGACCTGGCCCAGACGCTCGTCGATGATCTTGGGCAGCGCCACCGCCGTCGACTGGTAGATCAGTCCGGTGCAGATCACCGTCGCCCCCAGCACCAGGAACACCCGCAAGCGCTGGGCCCCGGAATAAGTCGGCTGCGACCGGGCGGCACTGGCCGGTGCCTGGCGCAACAGCCCGCGCTTCAGGGCCCACAAATAGATCAGGCCCAGCGCCAGACACACCAGCCCCGGCGCAATGAAGGCCAGGCGCCAGCCGAAGTACTGCGCCAGGCCGCCCGCCACCACCGGCGCCAAGGCCGTGCCGGTGCTGCCGAAAACGCCGTTGATGCCCAGCGCCCGGCCCGGGTTGGCGGCGTTCCGCACCAGCCAGGGAATGCCCACGGGATGATAGATCGAGGCAAACAGGCCAAGCGCCGTCAAACCCAGCATCAGGCCGGTGGGCGAGGAAGCCACCCCAATCATCAGCAGCGACCCGCCGACGCCGAAATAGAAGATGGCGATCATGCCGGCCTGGCTCCAGCGGTCGGCGATCCAGCCGGCGGGCAAGGCGGCGACGCCAAAGAGCACGAATCCGAGCACCGAAAGCCATTGCAGATCGGCATAGCCAAGCCCCCACTCGCCCTCCAGCGCCAGCACCACGGTGGCAAACAGCAGGATCACGAAATGCGAATAGGCATGGGCGCAGCCGGCGAAGATCAGGGTCAGGTTTCTCGTCCGCATTTCTCACCCTGATCAGGTTTGGCCCCGATCTTCGCCCCCGGTCTCGCTGGCGATCCAGTCGAGAAAGGCGTCGTTGCCGGCAACGATGGGCAGCGCCACGACGCAGGGCACGTCGTAGGAATGCAAGGCCTTGACGCGTTGGCTGACCTTGGCCACCAGCGAGCTCCGGGTCTTGGCCAAAAACGCCACCTCGGCATCGTCTTGAACCTCGTCCTGCCAGCGAAAGATCGAACGCATCGGCCCCAGCACGTTGACGCATGCCACCAGCCTTTCCTCGACCAAGGCGCGGCCGATGCGGGCCGCTTCTTCGGCATCGCCGGCGGTCATGTAAAGCAGCACGGCGTCGCTCATCAGCCGGCCGCCTGTCGGGTCGCCCGGGCCGCGATCACGATCATCGAAAACAAGGCCAAGGCAGCAGCCTGGTGCAGCGCCGCCAAGCTTAGCGGCACCACCAGCACCAGCGTGGCGATGCCCAGGCCGACCTGGATCACGGCCAGAATCAGCACCAGGTGAAAAGCCGACCTGAGCGAGCCGGTTACGCCGCGCCTGAGCGCCTGCTGCCACAGCGCCACCACGGCCAACAGCGCGATCAGGGCCAGCCAGCGATGATCGAATTGCACGGTGATGAGGTTTTCCCCGAAGTTGCGGTACCAGGGCGTGAGATCAAACAGACCCTCGGGCATCAGACGGCCCTGCATCAGGGGAAAGGTGTTGTAGGCGAAGCCGGCGTCGAGCCCGGCCACCAGGCCACCGGACAGAATGACGACGAACACCAGCAGCGCCATGACCTGGGCGAAACGGCTGAGACCGATCAGACGATCGTCGGCGATCACCGCCCTCGGCAGCAACAGCCCCACGGCCAGCCACACCATATAGCCCATTATCAGCACCGCCAGGCCGAGGTGGGCGGTCAGCCGGTAGTGGCTGACGTCGGGCCGCTCGACCAGTCCGCTCTTCACCATCCACCAGCCCAGCACGCCCTGCAGGCCGCCCAGCACGAACAGAAAGAGCAGCCTGGGCAACAGCTGGCGGTCGATCCTGCGGCGCAGCAGGAAAAAAACGAAGGGCACGAAGTAGAGCACGCCGATGCCGCGCCCCAGCAGGCGGTGGGAGAACTCGAACCAGAAAATCGATTTGAATTCCGCCAGCGTCATGCCCTGGTTCAGCTTCTGGTATTCTGGGAAGCGTTGGTAGTTTTCGAATTCCAGCTGCCAGGCCTCGAGGCCCAACGGCGGCAGCCAGCCGGTGAGGGGCTTCCAGTCGACCATGGAAAGCCCCGAATGGGTCAGCCGGGTAAGCCCGCCCAGCGCCACCATGGCGAAGATCACGGCACTACAGGCCAGCAGCCAGAAGGCGATCTGGCGATTCCCGGCGCGCGGCGACGTGGTACCGATGATGATGAAATTCTCGACCAAAGATCTTCGTCTCCTCGTTCTGCTGCCGCCGGCCGATGATACCCAAGTCGCCGACCCCGAAAAAAGGTCTGTTTCAGATCATGGCTGGCCCGGCCACCTTTCTTCAAAGTACCCGCAACAGCGGGATGGCCTGGCGGCGGTCGCGCCACCAGTCGCGGATGATAACCCGGCGCAACCGGGCGTAGGCCACCAGCTTGGCCCCCGGACTGGGCAGCGGCTGCTCACCCGGTAGCCTGGTCCACAACCGCGCCTCCATGCGAAAAGGCAACAGCCAGAGCACGAAAGCCAGCAGCCTGAGCACCGGCCAGTGATAGCCGCCAGGCAATTGGTAACCCCAGGCGGCAAATTTATCGGCAAACAAAAAGCGCAGCCGGAAACGGTCGAAGGGAGCGATGATGGTGCTGTGGCGGTCGCTGATGGTGTGGCGCTGAAAGCCGCTGAGGGTGCGGCCGCCGGTCGTCCAGTGCCAGCTTCGGCCGGCGAAGGTGCTATGCATCAGCGCCTCGTGCCAAGGGATGTCGAGCCAACGGCTGAGCCGCTCGAGGGTGGCTCGCGGCGCCAGGTGCAGGTCCTCGAGGCGCACTGCGGCACTGTTCTCGGCATCCCAATCGACGATGTCGCTGTCGCCCTCGGCGGCCGCCCCATCCCCACGCTTCAGGCAAAGGTAATAGTTGGCTGAGAATGGGTTTGGCGTGATCGAGGCCGCGGCCCAGCGCGATCTCGACCAGTTCGAGAACGGCGCTGGCGGACTCGCCGAACATGTGCTGGTACCAAGAGGCCAGCGTCTGTATGGGCTCGCGCACGGTGTGCAAGAACCGATAGTGGGGGTAGAAGTCCTCGAACAAACGGTCGATCACCGTGACATCCAGGTTGTGGGCCTGAAAAACGATGATCGGATCCGGGCTTTGAAAATCACGGCCCAGCGCCTCGGCATAGGCCACGTGCAGCGCCTGGAAGAAGAACTTGCGCGAGACCTGCTGACTGGAGAGTTCGTCGACCTCGAAAGAGAGGGCCCGGATCAGGGCCACGGTGAAGTCCTGGCGGTCGACCTCGAGGCGCTCGTCACGGCCCGGCCCCATGGCCGCGAAATCGTAGTCTTGGCCGAGAAACTGGCCCACGCCGATGACCTTGTCGGTGCTGTCGACATCGAACAGGATCTCGTAATTGCCCAGGAAGGCAGCCATCAGGTCGCTAGCCGCCAAATCGCCGAACTGGTCCCAGAAAATGCGGAAGCCAGCCAGATAGTCGGCCGGAAACATCAGTATGTCGGGGTGGCCGTCCAAGAGGCTCTGGAGAAACAACGAACCCGAGCGGCCGTAGTAGTGCACCGACACCAGGCGGCGGATGGTGCGGGGGTCGAAGCCCGAAGATTGATCGGTCACGGCCCCCTCAACGCCGGCCGAAGACCAGTTCCTCGCGCTCGTAGAGCCGCGCGGCAACATAAAGCAGCCCCAGCGCCAAGGCCCCGGTGACACCGGCTGAAGTGGCGGCGCCGGCCCAGCTCACGGCCTCGTCACGCAAGGCCTGGCCGAACAGCAGGGTCTGCGAGAAGGCCGGAATGGACATCATCCAAAGCTGCGATTTGACCGGCGCGAAGATCAGCACCATGCCGGGAATGGCGGGCACCAGCGGCAACAGCCCGAGGTAGGTCTGGGCCTCCTTGTAACTGCGGGTGATGGCGGCGATAACCACCTGCAGGCTGACCGCCAGCGCCATCAGCGGCAGTGCCAAGGTCAGGATCATGGCCATGGCCCCGAAATCCAAGGCCCGGAAAAAATTCGACTCCGCCCCCGCCACCCACAGGAAAGTCAGCTTGAAGGCCGCCAGCTGCACCACCACGGCGACGATGGTAAAGAGCAGCGCCGCCAGGAATTTGCCCAGCATCAAACCCCAGCGCGCCACCGGGTTGATCAGCAAAGGCTCCAGCGTGCCCCGTTCGCGCTCGCCCGAAGTGGTGTCGATGGCCAAATAGACGCCGCCCAGGAAAACGGCGAAGATGACGAAGGGCGGCACCATGAAGAGAAAAAAATCGGTCAGGTTGGCGCGGCTGGCAACGTTGACGCTCTTGATCGCCAGGGGTTGGGCGAGGCGGGCATCGATGCCTTTGCGCGCGAGACGCTGGCGTCCGACGTGGCGGTTGTAGTCGCCCAGGATCTTCAGCATACGGCTCACCGACAACAGCCCCGGCAGGCGCGATGAGTCGACGATCAGACGCACCCCGGCCGGTTTCTCGGCCTCGAATCGCTGGCGGTGGTTGGGCGCGATGACCAGCACGCTGTCGACGCTGCCCTCCTGCACCGCCGCCGTCACGTCGGCCGGCGCCGCGGCCACGCGGATGCCGCGCTGGTCGAGGTATTTCATCAGGTGCGGCGCCCCCTCGGCCCCGGCCACCGGGATGGTGACGATGCGTTCGGGATTGTCGGAGACCACGCCGCTGACGGCCGAGATCATGCCCCCCAGCAACAGCGGCCCGAGCAGCGGATAGACCAAGGCCGAAAGGAAGGAGCGGCGGTCGCGGATGTTGTCGACCGCCTCCTTGGCAAAGACGACGAAAATGCTACGCCACATGACCGCCCGGCTCGCGGGCCCCGGTGAGGGCCAGGAAAACGTCCTCCAGATCGTTCTCGCCGGTCTGGCGGCGCAGTGCGTCGGGCGCGCCCTGGGCCACCACGCGGCCGGCCGCCAACACCACAAGGTGGTCACACAAGAGCGCCACCTCCTGCATCAGGTGGCTGCAGATGAGGATGCAGCGGCCCTGCCTGCGGTGCTGCCGGATCAACTCGTGCACGACGCGGGCCGAGGTGACGTCGAGGCCGTTGGTGGGTTCGTCGAGCAGGATGTTCTGCGGCCGATGCACCAGGGCCCGGGCCAGGGCCACCTTGACCGACTGGCCCTTGGAAAAGCCCTTGGCGCGGCGCTCGGCGAAATCGGCCATGCCCAGGATCTCGACGAGTTGATCGATGCGCCCCTCGAGCTCGCCACCACCGAGGCCGTGCAGGCGGCCGAAATAGCGCACGTGCTGGCGTGCCGTCAGGCGCTGGTAGAGGCCGCGATTGTCGGGCAGTACGCCGATACGGGACTGCACCCGGCGGCGCTCGCTGACGGTGTCGAAGCCGTCGACGCGGGCGCTGCCGGTATCGGGCCGCATCAGGGTGTAAAGGATCCTGAGCGCCGTGGTCTTGCCGGCGCCGTTGGGGCCGATCAGGCCGGTGACCCGGCCGTCGTGGGCCGCGAAGTCGACGCCATCGAGCGCCGTCAACGGCGGAAAGACTTTTCGCAGCCCCCGAGCCTCGATCATGCTTCAGGCCAACGCCGGCGCACCCAGCAAGGCTCGGCGGAAGCGGTCCTTGAGGTAGGCACCATCCTTGGGCGGCAGCACCAGCGGCAGGTTCTCGGCGCGGATCTTGATGACGCTGAAGAGCGGCCCGGGCGCCGTGCGGATGGCCTCGAGCCCGGCCTCGAGCTCGGCCTGATCGCGGATCGTGCCGCACTGCCCCAGCCCCGCCCCCGCCGCCATGGCGGCCAGATCGGTGGTATAGGCGGTGTGGGTCTCCTGCATGCCGGTCTCGCCGTAGCGTTCGTTGTCGAGCACGACTATCGCCAGGTTGGCCGGCGCCTGCACGGCCACCGTGGCCAGGCTGCCCAGCCCCATCAGCATCTCGCCGTCGCCGGTGATCACCAGCACCCGGCGTTCCGGTTGGGCCAAGGCCAGCCCCAGCCCGATGCTGCAGGCCGCCCCCATGGCGCCCCACAAGGGAAAGCTGAGGTCGCTGTCGCCGGCCGCCGTGGCGTCCCAGACGCAGGCCCCGAGCCCCGCCACCAACAGCATGTCGCCGCGGTCTTCGAGCAGCTTGGCCACCACCTCTCGGCGGCGCAGCGGATAGCTTTCGGCCCGTCCCTCCGCCATCACCTAGTCCTTGTCGAAAGTCTTGGCGCCGACCACACGCTGGTTGATCAGCACCGCCGCCGAGGATGATCCCTCGAATACCATGCGCGCCGCCGCCGCCACCGTCTCGCCCGCCTGGGCCGCCTCTTCGACCACAAAGACCATCACGTCCGAGGCTTCCAGCACCGGCTGGGCGCCTTGCCCCATGGGCAATTGCCAGGGATTGAACTCGCCCCACTGGCCACGCATGGTGGCCAGCAGCAGCAGCGGCATACGGCAGGTGCGGGCAAAGCCGAACATGTTGACGCAGTTGCCGATGCCGCTCGACTGCATCAACAACACACCGCGCTGGCCGCCCAGCCAGGCCCCGGCCAGCACGCCGATGCCTTCTTCCTCGGTGGTCAGCGGCACCGCCGTCATGGCGTTGTCGCGCTGGCAGCGAATGATCAATTCGGCTTGCCCGGCATCGGGCACATAGGCCACCTGGCGCACGCCGGCGGCCGAAAGCTCCCGGTGGATGTCGCCGGGCCAGGATCGTTGGGGGCTGTTCATGGAAGACTGGTACCCGCTATCACAAAATGATGGCGTTGAAATGTCGGTCCTTGTAGCGGCCCCTGGCTTAGCACGAAATTCCCACCCAAGGCCATCCATGCGGCCGGCACGTTGCCAGGCCTGACGGCGCATGGCAGTCTGGCGCCCAACATTGCCCACAAAAGCGAGACTTGCCAGGCCATGAACGCCCCCGACGATACCTTCGGTGCCTACCTGCCCGGTAGCGACGTAAGGCTCTCCGGTGCCGCCGCCGGCCCGCTTCAGGGCCTCCGCTTCGCGGCCAAGGACGCCTTCGACGTGGCCGGCCACGTCACCGGCAACGGCAACGCCGACTGGGCCGCCAGCCACCCGCCGGCCGAGACCACGGCTGCCGCCGTGAGCGCTGTGCTCGAGGCCGGGGCCGAATTGGTGGGCAAGACCATTTGCGACGAGATGTGTTTCAGTATGGTGGGCTCGAACCCCTACTACGGCGACCCCGTCAATCCACGGGCGCCCGAGCGCGTCACCGGCGGCTCGTCCTGCGGCTCGGCGGCGGCGGCTGCCGGCGGCCTGGTCGATTTTGCCTTGGGCACCGACTGCGGCGGCTCGGTGCGCGTGCCGGCGGCATTTTGCGGCCTTTTGGGCATCCGCCCGACCCACGGCCGGATCTCGGCCGAGGGCGTGGTGGCGCTGGCCTCGTCGTTCGACGTGGTGGGCTGGTTCAGCCGCGACGGCGCCATTTTCGAAAAGCTGGGCCGGGTGCTGCTTTACGGCGAGGGCGCCGCCTTTCGGCCGGGCCGCCTGCTGCTGCCCGAGGACATGTTCGCCCGGGTCGAGCCCCGTGTGGCGGTGGCGCTGCATGAAAAAGTCGCCCTGATCGAGGCGGCGACGGGCCTCGAGGCCGAGCCCACGCTGCTCAGTGAGGACGGCACCGAGAGCTGGTACCAGGCCTTTCGCGTACTGCAGGCCGGCGAGATCTGGCAAAATCACCGCGGCTGGATCAAGCAGCAAAGCCCCAGCTTCGGTCCCGGCGTGGTCGATCGCATGCGCTTTGCCTCGGGCGTCACCGGCGGCGAGATGGCCAAGGCCCAGGCCAAGCGCGGCCAGGCCGTCAGGCGCATGATCGAGCTACTTGGCGAGGACGGCCTGATCTGCATGCCCACGGCGGGGCTGGCGCCCAGCCGCCAGGCCGGGGCCGAGGAATTGCAGCAGTTCCGCGATGCCACCATGGCGCTGACCTGCCCGGCCGGGCTGGCCGGCCTGCCCCAGGTCCACATCCCGCTGACCGAGGTCGAGGGTTGCCCGGTCGGGCTCTCGTTGATGGCACCCTGGGAAGCCGACGAGGTGCTGCTGTCGCTGGCAGCAGGGGTCGCCGAGCTCGCCCAAGCGGCATAAGAGGCGCTTCGCAACCGTGACCTGGAAACCGGAAATCGAAGAGCTGCGGCGGCGCTCCGCCATGATCGAGAAGATGGGCGGCCCCGACAAGATCAAGCGCCAACACGATGCCGGCCGCCTGACGGTGCGCGAACGCCTGAAACTGCTGCTCGACGAGGGCAGCTTCCACGAGATCGGCGCCCTGGCCGGGCGCGGCGAATACGACGAAAACGGCGAGCTCGTCGAATTACGCCCCTCCAACACGGTGTTTGGCCGCGGCAAGCTCGAGGGCCGCCCGGTGATCGTTTCGGGCGACGATTTCACGGTGCGCGGCGGCGCCGCCGATGCCTCGATCAAGGCCAAGCAGATCATGGCCGAACAGATGGCCAATGAACTCCGGCTGCCGCTGGTGCGCCTGATCGAGGGCACCGGCGGCGGCGGCTCGGTGAAAACGCTGGAAGTGGACGGCCGCACCTATTTGCCGGCCAACCCGGCCTGGGAATGGGTGGTCGACAACATGTCCCAGGTGCCGGTGGTGGCGCTGGCCCTGGGACCGGTGGCCGGCCTGGGCGCCGCCCGGGCCGTGGCCAGCCACTATTCGCTGATGATCAAGGACCAGTCCCAGCTTTTCGTGGCCGGGCCGCCGGTGGTGGCCCGCACCGGCGAGGCGGTGGACAAGGAGGGGCTCGGCGGCAGCGCCATCCACACCCGCAACGGCGCCATCGACGACGAGGTGGCAAGCGAGGAAGAGGCCTTCGAGCGCACCCGGCGGTTCCTCTCCTACCTGCCGCCTTCGGTTTTCGAATTGGCGGACCGGAGACCCTGCGACGACCCCGTCGAGCGCCGCGACGACTGGCTGATCGACGCCGTGCCGCGCGACAACCGCAAGGTCTACAAGATGCGCAAGATCATCGAAGCGGTGGTCGATGCCGGCAGCTTCATCGAGATGGGAAAATTCTATGGCCGCTCGGCCATCACCGGCCTGGCCCGCCTGGACGGCTGGCCGGTGGCGCTGCTGGCGGGTGACCCCTATTTCTTCGGGGCCGGCTGGACGGCCGATGCCTCGAACAAAGTGACGCGCTTCGTCGATCTCGCCGATACCTTTCACTTGCCGGTGGTGCATCTGGTCGACAACCCGGGCTTCGTCATCGGCACGGACGCCGAGAAGGCGGCAACAATCCGCCACGGCGCCCGCACGCTTTCCGCCATCTACCAGGCCAACGTGCCCTGGTGCTCGGTCATCATCCGCCGCGTCTTCGGCGTGGCGGGCGCCGGCCACACCAACGCCGCGCGCCTCAAGTACCGCTACGCCTGGCCCTCCAGCGACTGGGGGAGCTTGCCCATCGAGGGCGGCATCGAGAGGCGGCCTACAAGTCCGACCTGGAGGCTTCGGAGGACCCCGAGGCGCTGCACCAGGAAATCATCGAACGCCTCAACCACGTGCGCTCGCCCTTCCGCACGGCCGAGGCCTTTTTGGTCGAGGAGGTCATCGACCCCCGCGACACCCGGCCGCTGCTCTGCGAGTTCGCCAACCTGGCGGCGCCCTTGCGCCAGCCCGGGCGGCGCAGTTACGGGCTCAGGCCTTAGCGCCCACTTGCTCCGAGCCGAACAGGACGGTTATTCGGCTCAATTTTTGGCTTATTTTGCGCCAAATAGATGGTATGATCGGCTCACGAGGCTATCGGGCAAACTGCCGGGAACAGGAAGTGGCGTATATCTGGCAGCAGGCGGAATGGCCGCAATTCACCTGGGATGCGGATGCCGTCGACGGCAACGCCTATGCCTATGGGCTTGAGGCTAGCGGCCTTGTCGGCGAGGTAAGGCATCTTTCGCAGGCCGAAAAAACCGATGCTCTGATCGATCTCATGGTTTCGGAGGCCGTGAAAACTTCGCAGATCGAGGGCGAGAATTTTGATCGTGAAGATGTTCGCTCATCCATCCGCAACCAGCTTGGCTTGAACCCCACGCCAGAGACGGTTCGGGACCCGAAAGCCGAAGGTGTTGCTGCCCTGATGATCTCTGTGCGGGATCATTTTGCCGAACCGTTGAGCGCGGACCGTCTTTGCCAATGGCAGGACAGGATCATTGTTGGGCGCCTTGAACGCGAAAAATTCGACGTCGGCAAATGGCGAACGAATCCTGAGCCCATGCAGATCGTCTCCGGTGCCATGGGCAAGGAAAAGATCCATTTCGAGGCGCCGCCGTCATCGCAGGTGCCGGCGGAAATGTCTCGCTTTGTTGCCTGGTTCAATGGCAGCCAAAACATGAAGGGTGCGGTGCGGGCCGGTGTGGCGCATTTGTATTTTGAGTGCATTCACCCGTTCTCCGACGGCAATGGCCGCGTGGGTCGCGCCATATCGGAAATCGCCTTGTCTCAGGAACTGGGGCATCCGGTGCTCATGAGCCTCTCGACCACCATCCAGGCGCGGCAGCAGGAATACTATGATGCCCTCTCGCGGGCCAGTCTCGGCGGTTTGGATATCACCCAGTGGTTGGTGTGGTTCACGGGCCTGGTCCTTGACTCTCAGAGACAGGCCAAAGAGCAAATTTCATATGTGCTCTGCAAAGCGCGTTTTTGGGATGCTTTCGCGGCTACGCTCAACGCGCGTCAAACCAAAGTCCTGAGCCGGATGCTCCGGGCCGGGCCGGATGGCTTCAAAGGCGGAATGAGCGCGCAGAAATACACCAAAATTACGGATTGCTCAAAAGCAACCGCCACCCGTGATCTAGACCGCCTTTTGAAAATGGGCGCGATCAGGAAGCTGCGAGGCGGCGGGCGCAGCACCCGCTACGACATTCAGCTTGCAAAGGAATAAGCGGGCAATTTCGATCTATTTTGTTGTGGATTGCTAACCCGCATTTCTCCCCGGCGGAACCTTGCTCTAGATTGTCTTGTTGACAACGGGGCTGTTGGCGGCTTCCAGGATGTGGCGCTCGGCGGTGGCGACGAGGTCTGCGATCTCGTGTCTGGCGGCTTCGTCGAGGACGCCCTCGGGCGGGGCGGCGGCGATCAGGGCAAGCGCTCGCTCGCGGGCGACGTCCGTAGCGTTTC
>JASLXG010000184.1 GCA_030740435.1 Alphaproteobacteria bacterium
GGTTGAGAACTACTTTGCCAAGATCAAGGAATTCCGGGGCATCGCCACCCGCTACGACAAGACCGATACCAGCTACGCCGCAAACTTGAACCTCGCCGCCACCATCATTGCCATGCGCTAATTGTCAACAGGCCCTAGTGCGCCCGGCGAAAGATTCGGTTACCCTCGCGCCAAAGCCGTCCCATGGAGGAGCTATACGGTGAGGGGAATTGCCAGGGGTTTACTCGCTACCAGCGTAGGATTTGTCCAGGAATTGTCATGACTCCGGAAAGTGCGGAAACCATTGCTCTCAAGGCGCTCGCCTTCATCGCCGCCGACGCCGATGAGCTCGAACGGCTGCTGGCCCGCAGCGGCCTGAGGCCCGAGGCGCTGCGCCACCTGGCCGGCGATCCGGCGCTGCTCGGCGGCGTTCTCGACTTTCTGCTCGAGCACGACGGCCGCCTGGTGGCCTTTTGCCAGGACGCCGGCTTGGCCCCCGAGGAGCCCAGCCAGGCCCGCGCCCGGCTGCCCGGCGGGGCGCCGGAAATGGTTTTGCCATGAGCCGTCAGGGCAGCAACGCCAGCACGCGCCCACCGCCGCCAGAGGTGGCGGCGCAACTGGCGGCGCTCAAACTCGACCCGGGCCGGCCGCTGATCATCTCGGACGCCGACGAGGTGTTGTTCGAATTCATGGCCGGCTTCGTCGCCTTCATCGAGGAGAGGGACTGCTATTTCGATTGGGCCTCGTTCGCGCTCACCGGCAACGTGCGCGACCGTGAAAGCAAAAGAGCGCTGGACCAGGACGAGGTGCACGCGCTTTTGCAAGATTTCTTCGATGCCCGTGCCGAACAGCTCGATCCCGTGCCCGACGCCGCCGAGGCCCTGGCGGCACTGGCCAAGCGGGCCCAGGTCGTGGTGCTCTCGAACGTGCCCAAGGATTCCTTCGCGGCCCGCCAGCGCAGCTTGCGCAACAACAACATGGACTATCCCCTGATCGCCAACTCCGGCATGAAAGGGCCGGCGGTGCGGGTGCTGGCGGAACAGGTGCAGGCGCCGGTGCTGTTTATCGACGACATCCCGCACAACCACACCTCGGTGGCCCGGGCAGCCGAACGCGTGATCCGGCTGCATTTCGTCGCCGACCCGCGCCTGGCCCGCCTGCTGGAGCCGGCCGAGGACAGCCACCATCGGGCCGACACCTGGCCGGCGGCCCGCGCCTTCATCGAGAACCACCTGGCCGAGGCCGGGTTCTGAACCCGGCCGCCAGAGAGAGACAACACTTGGGCCCAACATGAAAGTCCTCGCTCTCCTGTCACAAAAAGGCGGCGCCGGCAAAACCACCCTGGCCGTCCACCTCGCCGTGCACGCCCACTTGACCGGCGAGCGCGTGGCGCTGATCGACATCGATCCCCAGCGCTCGGCCGGTGACTGGTGGCGGGCGCGCGAGGACAAGGTGCCGGCGCTGGCGGAATGCCATCCCCGCCACCTGGTCGACGCCCTAGACCAGGCCGCCAAGCGCGACATCGGCATGACCATCCTCGACACGCCCCCGCAGGCCGGCCCGGTGGCCGAGATGGTGGCGGGGCTGGCCGGCCCCTCCTTGATCCCCTGCCGGCCCAGCCCCATCGACCTGCGCTCGACGCAGCGCACCGTCGAGATCGTCAAGAAAGCGAAGGCCCGAGCCGGCATCGTGCTCAACGCCTGCCCCCTGGCGCGGCGCGAGGGCACGGAACCCTCGATCACCCGCGAGGCGCGTCAGGGCGTGGCCGAGTTCGACATCCCCGTGGCCCCGGTCATCATCAGCCACCAGGCGGCGCTATCACATCCCACCATGGACGGCAGGACCTATATCGAGGTCTTCCGCGACGGCCGGGCGGCCTATGAGATCGGCGAGCTCTGGGCCTGGCTGGTCTACATGGTCAGGGACGCCGACTACCAGCCCAGCAGTTGAGAAATGCGGCGCATCGGGGTCGACCTCGGCGGCACCAAGATCGAGGCCATGGCCCTGGCCGGCGACGGCAGCATTGCCGCCCGCCGGCGCCTGGCCACACCGCGTGACGACTACGACGCCACGATCGATGTGGTTTGCGGCCTGGTGGACGAAGTCGAAAGCCAGGCCGGGGGGGCACAATCCAGCGTCGGCATCGGCATTCCCGGCACCATTTCCCCGGCCAGCGGCCTGATCAAGAACGCCAACTCGACCTGGCTCATCGGCCGGGCGCTCGACCGCGATCTGGCGGCGGCACTGGGCCGGCCGGTGCGCCTCGCCAACGACGCCAACTGCCTGGCGCTTTCCGAAGCCATCGACGGCGCCGCGGCCGGGGCGAACGTGGTGTTCGGCGTCATCCTCGGCACCGGCACCGGCGGCGGCCTGGTGGTAAGCGGCAAGGTGATCACGGGCGCCAACGCCGTGGCCGGCGAATGGGGCCACAACCCGCTGCCATGGCCCGAGCCGGCGGAGTTGCCGGGCCCGGATTGCTATTGCGGCAAGAAGGGCTGCATCGAGACTTTTCTCTCCGGCCCCGGCGTCGCTCGCGACCATTTATTGGCCACGGGCGAGAAACTCGAGCCTGCCGAACTGGCGGCGGCGGCCGAACAGGGCGATCCGACCGCCGGGGCCACTCTGGAGCGCTACGAGCTTCGCCTCGCCAAATCCCTCGCCACCATCATCAACGTCGTCGATCCCGACGTCATCGTGCTCGGCGGCGGCTGTTCCAACATCGACAGGCTCTACGCCAACGTGCCCAAACTCTGGGGCCGCTTCGCCTTCTCCGACAGTGTCAACACGCGCCTGGAAAAGGCCCAGCACGGCGATTCCAGCGGCGTCCGCGGCGCCGCCTGGCTGTGGCCCGAACCGCCCGAACCGCCCAAACGGGGACAGGGACCTTTTATTGCCTGTTCGCCAAAAAGTAACTGTTGATTTTCATATCCCAGCGTCACGGGCGCCTGTTTCCTGAGGTAGGCTTAATATCGGGGACAGGGACCAATTAATTACTGTTCGCCAAAAAGTAGCTGTCGTGTTTTCCAGTGGCCGGATCAGCCGTCGCCTTGGGTCTGCCGAAACGGCGCCCGGCGGCCGAGATGCTCGATTTCCTGGTCGATTTCCCGGCGCTCGTGTTCGAGGTAGTTCTCCACCGCCGCACGAAAGCCGCCGTCGCGGATCCAGTGGGCCGAATAGGTGTGTACCGGCACATAACCCCGGGCCAGCTTGTGTGGCCCCTGGGCGCCGGCCTCGACGCGGGCCAGGCCGTGGTCGATGGCGAACTCGATGGCCCGGTAGTAGCAGACCTCGAAATGCAAAAAGCGGTGCTCCTCCGTGCAGCCCCAGTAGCGGCCGTAAAGGCAGTCCGAACCGATCAGGTTAAGGGCACCGGCGATCCAGCGCCTATTGCGGCGCACCAGAAAGAGCGCAATGCGCTCGGCCATGGCCTGGCCCAGCAGGCTGAAGAATTCCCGGTTGAGGTAGGGCCGGCCCCACTTGCGGCTGCCCGTATCCATGTAGAAGTGGAAAAAGGCATCCCAGTGCTCCTCGCCAATGTCGGCGCCCTGCAGCACCACCAGTTCGAGTCCCTCGCCCAGGGCCTGGCGGCGTTCCTTGGCTATGGTCTTGCGCTTGCGCGCCGCCAAATCGGCCAGGAAGTCGGCGAAGGTTCCGTAGCCCCGATTGAGCCAGTGGAACTGCTCGCCGGTGCGTTGCAGCATGCCGAGCTCGCCGCCGCGAAGCCATTCGTCCCGGCTGCAGAAGTTGACGTGCAGCGACGAGATCTCGTGCTGCCGCGCAATCTGCACCGCCGCCGCCAGCAGGGTATCGCGCACCGCGCTCTGGTCGGGGCCCGGCGGCGCCAGCAGGCGCGGCCCCGGCACCGGCGTAAAGGGCACCGCCATCAGCAGCTTGGGATAATATTCGCCGCCGGCCCGCTCGAAGGCGTCGGCCCAGCCATAGTCGAAGACGTATTCGCCCTGGGAGTGGGACTTGAGGTACAAGGGCGCCACGCCCAGCAGCCGGCCATCGGCATCCTCCAGCGCCAGGTGCTGCGGCGCCCAGCCGGTCTCGGGCCGCACCGAGCCGCTCTCTTCCAGCGCCTTGAGAAAAGCGTGGCCGACAAAGGGGTTCTGGGTCCCGGCACAGGCATCCCAAGCGGCCGCGTCGAGGGAGGCGATGGCGTTGACGATCCTGGCGCTGACCGGTTCCTGCTCGACGTCGCCCATGATTCCCTAAATCGTTTGAGGCATCATTCTGTCATAGATACTAATTCGAGGGCAGCTCCCGGCAAGCGCAGCTGAGGCCGGACTTCCTCGAAGATGATGTTGTCGGCAAAATGGCCGGCGGTTTCCTGCTGCGCCGCACTCCTGACCGTATAGAGCAGCAACGGCAGGCGGTGGCGCAGGCGCTGGGCGGCGGCACAGGGCTGGCGCCCGACGTCGTCGACGATGAAGTGGGGCCGGCTGAGCCAGTTGAAGGCGAAGCGCCGGGCCAGCACCTTGGCGGGCCAACCGCCCGGCAGCTTGGTGTGGCGAAAATCACCCGAGATCTGGCCGCGGGGAACCGCCGGCGCCAGGCGGCGGAAGCGATAGAGCGACAACGGATTGAAGGACTGCACGGCGAAACGGCCGCGGTAGTCCCGCAAGACCTGCCAGGCCGCCGCCTCGAGCCGTCCCGCCCCCCGGGACGCTCCGGTATCGCGGGCCTTGATCTCGATCAGCAGCGGCACCCGGTCGGCCACCCGTTCGAGCACTTGGGCCAGGCTGGGAATGGCCTCGTCGCTGTCGGCCAGGCGCAATTCGGCCAGCGCCGCCGACGGCAACCCGTCGAGGCGGCCGGGCCGGGCCGTCATGCGCTCCAGGTCGTCGTCATGAAAGACCAGCACTTCACCGTCGGCACTGCCCAGGACGTCGATTTCGATGCCGTAACCGGCGGCGATGGCGGCATCGACGGCGGCCAGCGAGTTTTCCGGCAGGCCCGCGCCGTGCAGGCCACGATGGGCAAACGGCCGTTCGCTCAGCCAAGCCGGGGCGGAGGTCATGAAGGAGCTGCCGCTGGCCTCAGCGCACCTCGATGACGGCGTCGATCTCAACCGGGATGCCCATGGGCAGGTCGGAGGCGCCGATGGCCGAGCGGGCGTGGCGGCCGGCCTCGCCGAAGACCTCGACCAGCAGATCCGAGGCGCCGTTGATGACCTCGGGATGCTCACCGAAGTCGGGGCCGCAGTTGACCAGACCGAAAAGCTTGAGCCAACGCACGATGCGGTCGAGGTCGCCTTCGCAGGCCTCACGCGCCTGAGCCAGCAGGTTGAGCGCCGTCAGCGCCGCCGCTTCACGGCCCTCTTCCAGCGACACCCCTTGGCCCACCTTGCCTTGCAGCGGAATCACCGTGCCGCGCACCGGACCCTGGCCGGCGATGTGGACGATGTTACCCACCCGCGTCCAGCCCACGTAGGTGCCGGCCGGCGCCATGGGCTGGGGCAGCTCGTGTCCCAGCTCGGCCAGCCGGGCCTCGATGCGGCCGGCCATCACGCCACCTCGAAGACGGCGTCGATCTCGACGCTGACCTGGCGCGGCAGCGAGCCGGCGCCGACGGCGAAGCGGGCATGGCGCCCGGCTTCGCCGAAGACCTCGACCATCAGGTCCGAGGCGCCGTTGACGACCTCGGGATGACGGCCGAAGTCGGCCACCGCGTTGACGTAGCCACCAACCTTGAGGCAGCGCACCACACGGTCGAGATCCCCGCCACAAGCGGCCTTGACCTGGGCGATGATGTTGAGGCCGCAGATCCGGGCCGCCGCTTGCGCCTCGTCCATTTCGATGCCGGAGCCGACCTTGCCGATATGTTGCAGCTCGCCATCCACCAGCGGCACCTGGCCGGCGATCCAGACGTTATTGCCGCTCTGCACCCAAGGCACGTAATTGGCCAGGGCGGCCACCGCTTCCGGCAGCACGATGCCCAGTTCTTGGAGCCGCGATTCGATTTTTCCGGCCATGTTCTTCTCCCTCCCTCTACTTGAAATCCCTATCCGCCCGGCCGGCCGCCGGCACCGCCGCCCAGTTTGACCGCCACGTTCTTGGTCTGGACGTAATTGAGCAGCGCCTCCTGGCCCTTCTCGCGGCCAAAGCCCGAGCGCTTGGTGCCGCCGAAGGGCGTCTCGACGCCGCCGGCGAACCATTCGTTGACGAAGACCTGGCCGGCCGACAGCCGGTCGGCGGTCCAGTGCGCGGTTTCCAGATCGCGGGTATAGACGCCGGCCACCAGGCCGTAGTCGGTACCGTTGGCGATGGCCACGGCCTCTTCCGGTTCGTCGAAACCGAGCACCGCCAGCACCGGCCCGAAGACCTCGTCCTGGGCGATGGCCATGTCGGGGCCCACGCCGGTGAATATGGTCGGCTGCATGAAGTGGCCCTCGGCCTCGGCCCGGCGGCCGCCCACGGCGGCCTCGGCGCCGGCCTGGCTTGCGCCCAGGCAATAGCCTTCGACCTTGTCGAGCTGGGCCGCCGAGATCAGCGGCGTGATGTCGTGGCCCTCGATGCCGGGGCCGATGCTGAGTTCGCGGGCGCGCCCGCTCAGGCGTTCCACCACATCATCGTGGACCGAATTATGCACCACCAGGCGCGACTGGGCCGAGCAGACCTGGCCGGCGTGGGTGAAGATGCCGATGGCTGTCGAGGCCACGGCCTGGTCGAGGTCGGCATCGGCATAAACGATACCGGCCGACTTGCCGCCGAGCTCCATGATCGAGGGCAGCACGCGTTCGGCCGCCGCCTTGAGGATGGAGCGCCCGGTGGCCACGGAACCGGTAAAGACGATGTGGTCGACGTCGCCGTGGGCCGCGAGCGCAGCGCCGGCATCAAAGCCGTAGCCGCAGATCAGGTTCAGCGCCCCGGCCGGCACGCCGGCCCGGGCACAGGCCTCGACCAGCAGTGCCATGGAAAGCGGCGAGAGCTCGGGCGACTTGATGACCACGGTATTGGCCGTGGCCAGGGCACAGGCGATGGAGCGGGCGGCGATCTGCAGGGGGAAGTTCCAGGGCACGATCTGGGCCGAGACGCCGAAGGGCATGGGCACGGTGTAATCGACGTAGCCCTTGCCCAGCGGGATCATGCGGCCCTCGAGCTTGTCGGCGGCACCGCCGTAATAGGTGAAATAGCGCGCCGCCGCCAGCGCCTCGTTCTTGCCGCCGGCCATGGTCTTGCCGTTATCCAGGCACTCGGCGGTGGCAATATCGTCGGCCATCTCGGTCAAATTGCGCGCGACGTCGAGCATCATCTGGCCCCGCGCCGAGGGCCGCATGTCCACCAGCTCGCGGCTCTCGAAGACCTGGCGCGCCGCCGCCACGGCGGCATCCACGTCGGCCTCACGGGCCCGGGCGATGGTGGCGATCTGTTGGCCGCTGGCCGGGTTCTCGACGGCGATGGTGTCGCCGCCCGAGCCCTCGACCCAGGCGCCGCCGATAAAGTTCTGCCAGTGGTCTTTGATGTCCGCTGTCATGACGTTCCCTCGCGTGGCCGGCCGCCCAGTTTAGCCCGCATTTCTCACCGGGTCATGGATTGCTCGGCCTGGGGCCGCCCGGGCCGGGTCACGATCCAACTGGCGATGATGACCAACATAAATCCCAGCCCCAGCGTCAGGACGGCATCACCATAGTGCAGCGCCACGAAGATCAGCCCCCCCGACATCACCACCACGGCCGCCAGTTTGGCGCGCAGCGGGATGACGCCGTGATCGTGCCAGGCCCTGACCGGTGGTCCCAGCCGGGGGTGGTGGTAGAGCCAGTTCTGAAAGCGCGGCGAAGAGAGCGAAAAGGCCCAAAGCGCCATGAGCAAAAAGACCGTGGTCGGCAACAGCGGCAGGAAGATGCCGGCCACGCCGACCGCGACGTTGAGCCAGGCGAAAGCGAAGAAAAGGTGGCGCAACGTCGCACTTTGCCGCACCCGGACGGCCAGGGCAGACCTTGCGCCGGCGTTCACGGCCGCGTCGCCTTCAGGCGGCCGTGGTACCGCCATCAATAGGTAACGCGATGCCGGTGATCATGCGGGCTTCGTCGGAAGCCAAAAAGACCGCGGCATTGGCTGTGTCGACCTCTTCGGGCATGCGGCCCAAGGGGATGGTGGAGCGGAAGCGGGCCTTGGCTTCTTCCCAGTCGTCGGCCATGCCGGGCAGAAACTCCTTCAGCATGGGGGTGTCGGTGGCGGCCGGACACAGCGTGTTGACACGGATGTTCTCGGGCGCCAGCTCCAGCGCCAGACCACGAGTGAGACCATGGACACCGTGTTTGGCCGCCGTGTAGGGCGTGAAGTTGGGCCTCGCCATGAGGGCCTGCAACGACGAGGTAAAGAGGATGACAGCGCCGTTTTCGCTGGCCTGGGCGCGCTTGCGCAGCTCCGGCAACGCCGCCTGGGTCATGCGAAAGGGGCCCTTCAGGTTGACGTCGACGACGCGGTCGAGGGCGGCGTCGTCGATGCCCTCGAAGGTGCCGGAAAAGGGCGTGCCGGCGTTGTTGAAGAGGATATCCAGCCCGCCCCAGCGCTCGGCCGCCAGCGCCACGGCGGCCTCGTTCTGGGCCCGGTCCATGTGGTCGTCGTGGAGGTAGGCGCAGTTCTGGCCCAGCTCGTCGGCCAGGGCCTGGCCGGCCCCGTCGTCGAGGTCGGTGATGACGACTGAGGCGCCCTCTTCGACGAAGCGCCGCGCCGAAGCCGCCCCCAAACCCGAAGCCGCCCCGGTGATGATCGCAACCTTGCCTGCCAGTCTGGCCATTTCATGTTCCTCCCTGCTACCTTCCTGCGTCTTACACGACTGGCTACAGAGCGGCAAGAGAGCGGCAAGAGAGCGGCAAGGGAGGGTGACGATGGCGAAAATCGAGACGGTATTCGTCGAGGGAAAACCACGCCTGGCTTGCGACGTGGCGGGCAGCGGCGAGCTTGTGGTGCTGCTGCACGGCATCGGCGGCCAGCGCCAGAACTGGAGCGACCAAATGCCGGCCTTCGCCCGGCACTTCCAGGTGGTGGCCTGGGACGCCCGCGGCTACGGCTTGTCGGATGACTACGAGGGGCCCCTCGACTTCGCCGATTTCAGCGCCGATCTGACCCGCCTGCTCGATCATTTCGGCGCCCCCCGGGCCCATCTCGTGGGGCTCTCCATGGGCGGGCTCATCCTGCAGGATTTTTATGAGCGCGAGCCCCAACGGGCGGCCTCGCTGGTGCTTTGCAACACCCTCGCCAGCTTCGCCGAGATGCTGACGCCCGAGCAACGCGCCGAGTTCATCCGGCTCCGCCAAGAGCCCCTATTGGCCGGCGGCGAGCCCCGCGACATCGCACCCGGCGTGGCCCAATCCTTCTCCGGTCCCGACATCAGCGAGGCCCAGATGGCGCGCCTGGTGGCCTCCATGTCGGCGCTGCACAAGGAGAGCTACCTCAAGACCATCGTGGCCACCACCAATCACGAGCGCATCCCCGACCTGGCGGCCTTCGCGCTGCCGGTGCTGCTGGTCTTCGGCGAGCACGACCCCCTGACGCCGGTGGCCTTCGGCGAAAGCATGCAGGCGCGCTTGCCCGATTCCCGCCTCCACGTCATCCCCCGGGCCGGGCACCTCTCGAACCTGGAAAAGCCGGACGAGTTCAACCGCGTCGTGCTGGAGTTCCTACTCGCCCGATAATCGCCGAGGACCCTTTGTCTATTTGGCACCAAGCCGCCATTGAGGCGGCGGCCAAGCGCGCGGATGCGCGCGCCCGGCGAGGGCCCAAATAAGACTCGGCGGGGGAACCGGCGCACTTGGGTGGGGCGGGGGGACGGGGGGTCGGGGGTCGAAAGTTACTCTGCGGCGACGTCGAAGGTGTCGTTCTTGCGGGTCTTGGTCTCGTACATCTCGGCGTCGGCGCGGCGCAGGAGGTCGGCCTCGTCGCTGTTGGCGTCGTAGCTGGCCGAGCCGAAACTGGCGCGCAGCGGAATGCCGACGCCCTTGTAGCGGGCGTGGGCCTGGGAGAGCAGGCTGTGCAGGCGGCGCGCCCGGAAGAACCCTTCGGCCTCGCCGGTGTGGGTGAGCAACGCCGCGAACTCGTCGCCGCCCAGCCGGCCCAGCACGTCGGTCAGCCGGGTGTTCTGGCGCAGCACCTTGGAGACACGCCGCAGCACGGCATCGCCGGCGGCGTGGCCGTGGCGGTCGTTGATCTGCTTGAAGTCATCGAGGTCGATGTAGGTCAAAACCCCGGTGTCGCCGTGACGGCGGGCCGCCGCCAGCACCCTGCGCATCTGGGCGTCGAAGCCGCGGCGGTTCAAAAGTCCGGTCAGGGGATCGGTCATGACCAGCGATTCGAGGCGCTCGATCTTCTCGCGTTGATGGGAAATGCGCTGCTCGGCGGCGGCCACCACCTCGACCGCCTGCTCCAGCAGGCGCCAGGGCTCCTGGCGGGTGATGGCGGTGCGGTCGCGCAACGAGCGCAGCAGCTGGTCGGTCAGCGCGCCGGCCTGGCCCTTGGCTGGCACGGGACCGAAATCAATGGCGATACTCATGCGGGTTCCTCTCCCTTTCTTGTTTTCCGGCCGCACCCCACTCGCGGCCGGGGACAACGTCTGACGACTTTCTGAGTTCTTGCTCGCAAGGGCCATGCCAGTGAAAAGCCGCACGAAACCGCGGCCCAAGGCCCAATTTCCCCGGCAAAATCTGCCGCCCGGCAGCTTTGGTCGGGGCCGCCGGGAAGAAATGTCAGGGTGGTTTCAGGAAGCGCTGTGACGCTCGAGAAAATCGAGCAGCGCCTTCTCGGCCTTTGGCATCAGGCGGCTTCCGATCAGGCACCTTCGCGAAATTCGCGCCGCCGGGCTGGGACGCCAAGGACGTCATGATATATGCTGGCGCACGATCTGAAACTGGCGTTCGAAATGATCATGAAATACCTGCCGCCAAGGGCCTTTGCCCTGCTGACGTTGCTGACCGGGCTGACGGGGCCGGCGGCGGCTGGCGCCATCAATCTCGACCTCTTGTCGCACCGCGCCATCTACGAGCTCTCGCTGGCCAGTGCCGCCAGCGGCAGCGGCGTTGCCCGGGTCGAGGGCCGCATGGCGCTGGAATGGGTCCGGACCTGCGAAGGCTTCACGGCGCTGCAGCGCATCGGCATGCGCGTGGCCGACCTGCAAGGCCGCCAGATCGACAGCGACTATACGCTGTCATCGTGGGAATCGAAGCAGGGCGACATCTTCCGCTTCAACATCCGCAGCCTGGCCCGCGGCCGCAAGGAGGAAGCCTACAGCGGCCGCGCCACCCTGGCCGGTCGGGGCCAGGCGGGCAGCGTCAGCTTCAGCAAGCCCGACGGCCTCGAGGTCGCGCTCGGCGCCGGCACCGTCTTTCCCACCGAACACACCACCTTCCTGGTGCGCTCCGCCAGTGCCGGAGAACGCCGCATCGCCGCCCGCATGTTCGACGGCAGCGGCAAGAAGGGGCTCTTCGACGTCATCGCCTTCGTCACCGACGCCATGCCCGAGGGTGCCGCCGAGGTGGCCCACCCGGCGCTCGACCGTGTGCCGGCCTGGCGCATGCGCATGGCCTTTTTCCGCGTCGACCGGGGCGACGAGACGCCCGATTACGAGGTCGATTTCCGCATGTTCGCCAACGGTGTCGCCGACCGCCTGGTGATGGACTACGGCGACTTCGCCGTGGCCGGGCGGCTGAGCAAGCTCGAGCCCATGGACGAGCCGGGCTGCTAGATTCTCTCCGAGCCGCCCCGAGATAGCTGTTCTTCGGGCTCGGTTTTGCTTTGTCTCGAGAAAAGAGTTCAGCGCTGAACTAGTTTCTTTTGTTCCGTGGATACAAAGGCTTGTGGATCATGAGCCGATGGGAATCGGGAGCCGGCGAGCCGCCACCCTAGCCCGCATTTCTCACCGGGTCACGGGCAGCAAAGCCCCCAGGTGATGCGATCCGGAAGGAAAAGGTCGAAGAGCGTAGTGGTACTACGCTCTTCGACCTTTTCCGTAGCGGGCGCGCGCACAGGGACTCTGCGGGGCGACCCTCCGGGCGACGCTGTGGCGCCGACAGGGTGTGTCGCTGTGCTTGCCCGATGTCCCACATTGCGCGGCGCAGCGCTCCTACCCTGTCGACGCCACAGCGTCGCGCAGGCCATGACCCGGTGAGAAATGCGGGCTAAAGCACGTCGAACGTCGCCTCCTCGATCAGATCCCAATCGAGCTCGGCGCCCAGGCCCGGGCCCTGGGGCAGTTGCGCCTTGCCGTTCTCGATGACCAGCGGTGTGCCGAGACCAAAATCGAAATAGTCGGTGGGCCACAGGAGCTCGAAGAACTCGCTGTTCCTGAGCGCCGCGGCGCAATGCAAATTGACCAGCTCCAGCGGATGATAGATGGCGGTGTGGATCTCGCACTGGACGCCGAAGGCGTCGGCTAGATGCGCCGTCTTCATTGCGCCGGTGACGCCGCCGCCCCAGGAGACGTCGGCCCGGACGATGTCGACCACCCGCGTGGCCAGACACTCGGCCACTGAATAGGGCCGCTTGGCCAGCACCTCGGCACCGGCGATGGGGATGTCGAGCGCCCGGCTGAGCTCGCGCAAGCCGGAGAAATTCTCATCCGCCAGCGGCTCCTCGAACCAGTAATAGTCGAGCCGCTCGAGCTCGCGCCCCATACGCAAGGCCTGTTCGCTGGTATAGGCGGCGACGGGATCGCTCATCAGGGTGAAGTCGGGGCCCACGGCCTCACGCACGCAGCGGTGGGCCTCGAGGTCGAAGGCATAGTCGCCCGGCGGATGCAGCTTGTAGCCGGCCCAGCCGGCGGCCTGGACCTCGAGCGCCTGCTCGGCGTAGGCGGCCGGCTCGGGCAGCACCAGCGAGGACGCGTAGACCGGCACCTCGTCACGGTAGGCGCCGAGGTATTGGTAGAGCGGCTGGCCGGCGGCCTGGGCCGAGAGCAACCAGCAGGCCACGTCGAAGGGGCCGAAGCTGTAGATCGGCACGAGGTGCCACCAGCGGTCGCTGACCCGGAAGTCCTGCCAGTTACGCTCGCGATAGAGGGGGTCGCGCCCGAGAAAGAAGGGTTTCAGCGAGGTGGCGGCGATCTCGCCGGCTGGCCGGGCGCCACGCCCGGCGTAGCCGAAGGAGGACGCCGATAGCCCCTCGTCGGTCTTCATCGTGATCACCAGGAATTCCAGTTCCGAGCCCTGGCCGTCGCGCAGCTCGCCGCCCGTCATGCCGGACTGGTGGCGGCAGAGCCGAATTTCGATCTCGCTGATTTTCATGCCGCCCAGAATAGAGCACAAATTGGGCAGCGGGAATCGGCGGCTGTGCCCCCTATTCGATCTTGGCGGGGGCCAGGGGCTCGACCGGGATCTCCATCAGATCCTCGCCCCAGATGACGGTGCCCTCGAAGACGTTCATGATGTCGCTGACGACGCGTTCGCGGATGCCGGGTTGGTCGATCTGCTCCAGCATGTGGGTCAGCACCAGCGTCCTGGCGCCGGCCCGCTGGGCCACCTCGGCCACGTCCAGGTGGCTGCCGGTGAGCTCGCGGAAGAGGGGATGGGGCTCGGTGCCGCTCATGATGTAGGTCATGTGGATCAGCACGTCGACGCCGCGTGCCAGTTCCACCAGGCTCTCGGGTACGCCGCCTGAATCGCCGGAATAGCACATCGAGGCACCGTCGCCCTCGAGCCGGAAGGCATAGCAGGGCATGATCGGCTGCAGGTGCGGCACCTCGGCCACCGTGACCTTCCAGCCCTTGCCCTCGATGACGTCGCCGGCCTGGATCTCGGTGACCTCGGGCCGGGGCTTGGGGCGCGGCGGCGTGCCGCCGCGGACGCGAAAGATCTCGTTGCTGGCCGGATGTTCGGTGCGGCCCACGATGTCGGGCCAGAAGACGCCTTCCGGGCCGAACAAAAGCTCCGTCATGCGCCCGATGGGCGGCGGGCCGAAGACCTTGAGCTCGGGGATCTTGTCGGCGCCCAGGTCCCAGCGCTGCAGCACCAGACGGGGATAGTCGAGGCAGTGGTCGTGGTGGAGGTGGCTGAAGAAGGCGTGGCTGACCTCGCTCTGCTTGGCCCCCGATTCGATCAGGCGCTGGCCCGAACCGGCGCCCTGGTCCATGACGATTAGGTCGTCGCCGACCTCGATCAGATACCCCGAACTGGCCCGGTTGGGGAGCGGCTTGGGGGTTCCGGTGCCCAAAAGCGTGATCTTCATCGGCTGCTTCCTCGCATGGATTTCTCTCTCCGGCCTGGCCCGGACGGCGGGGCCAGGAACGACCTTTGGCTATCGCCGGTTTGGCTCCAGGTCGTGCTACACTTCCCCCCAGCGCGCGGCGCAGACGGCTTTTGCCGCCTGTCCTATTACCAGAACAGGTACCATGTCCGAAAAAAAATACCGCCTCGTCACCCGGGCCGATTTCGACGGTGCCGTTTCGGGCTGCCTGTTGATGGAATTGGGCATGATCGGCGAGGTGGCGTTTGCCGAGCCCAAGCAGGTGCAGGATGGCGAGGTTGAAATCGACGGCAACGATATTCTCACCAACCTGCCCTATACCGAAGCCGCCCACCTCTGCATCGACCACCATTTCAGCGAGGTCGAACGCGTGGGGGCCCACGACAACCTGGTGATCGATTCCGAGGCGCCCTCGGCGGCCCGGGTGGTCTACGAGCATTTCGGCGGCCACGACGCCTTTCCCGAGATCTCCGAGGAAATGTTGGCGGCCGTCGACCAGGCCGATGCGGCGCAATATGATGAAGCCGACATCCTGGCGCCCGAGCCCTGGACCATGCTCAATTTCATGCTCGATCCGCGCACCGGCCTCGACCGCTTCGGCCCCTACCAGGTCTCGACGCCGCAGTTCATGAAGGAAATGATGACCTATCTTCGCCACACCCCGGTGGCGGAGATCATGGCGCTGCCCGACGTCGAGGAGCGCCTGCACCTCTTCATGACCCATGCCGAGCTCTTCGAGATGCAGATCAAGGATTGCGCCAAGCTGCACGGCAACCTAGTGGTGGTCGATTTCCGCGGCCAGGATTCGATCTACTGCGGCAACCGCTTTACCGTCTACGCCCTCTACCCCGAGTGCAACATATCGATCCAAGCGCTGCCCTTCGGCTCGGACCACACCGTTTTCGCCGTCGGCAAGTCGATCCTCGACCGCAGCTCGCGCACCAACGTCGGCGAGCTGATGCTGAAGTACGGCGGCGGCGGCCACCGCGCCGTCGGCACCTGTCGCGCGGCCAACGCGGACGCCGAGCGGGTGCTGGGCGAACTGGTGGCCCGGATCACCGCCGACGGTTAGCCCGCGTAAACGAACATTTCCAGGTCGAGCTCAGCGCGCATGTCCGCCGTCATCTCCTCCTTGACCGCCTCGAGCGGAATGCCGGTGGCATCGGCGGCCCGGGGATAGGCGTTGAAGGCGGCGATCACCGCCGCGGCGTCGAGCATGGCGGCCTCGCCGAGACGCTCGGTGATGGCGGCCCGCGCCATCGCCGTCCGGGCCGCGTCGCGGCGGCAAACGCCGGCCGCGAAGGCGCTCAAAAGCGCCCCCTGGGGCACGCCGCCATCGCCCGCCGCGTCGCTCATGACGGCTGCGAGCTGGTATTCGTCGCCGCTGCTTTGGCCGCTCACCCGGAGCCGCGCTGCATGGCTGGTGGTTCAGTAGAAGCACTCAAGGAGGGCCGAACAGCGGGCCGCCAGGAACTCGATCTGGGCCCGCGAGATGGCCCTGTCCAGGCCCTCGAGCTCGTCGATACGGGGGTCGGGCAGGTAAAGCGGGTTCATGAGGTCCCAAAAACGCCGCACCTCGTCGGGCACCAGGGTCAGCGAGCGGCGAATGTAGAAGTGCGAGTCGTTGGCGTAGAAATCGGCGAAGTCGGGCGGCGCATCTTCGGGCGCGATGGTCGAGAGCCAGCCTGGGCCAAGCGTCGCCTCGGGCGGGCGCCGCCGCGCCGGCTGGCCAGCGCTACGCTTGGGAAATTCCGGCAAGGCGAGGCCGGCGCCGAAGGCGAAGGAATCGACGGTTTGGCTGATGATGGCGACGCTGACGATCTCGATAAATTCGTCTTCTTCGATCCCTGAATCGCGGGCCTGGCGGTACCATCTTTCGCTCAGACGGCCGGAATCGGTAATCAGCGGATGGATGACTTCGATCCAGGAATCGGCAAGCCCGCCGGCATAGTCGTGGCTGCCCGCCTCGGCGTGGGGCGAAAGCGCCTCTTTGCGGCGCCGGCAAAAGCCGCAGTTCCAGGCCTCGCGCGCCGCCGCCGCAATGGCCAGGCGTTGGGCACCGTCGAGCCAGGCGCCGCACTCGCCGAGGCGCCGCCAGGCCTCGTTCAGCGCTGAGCGCAGGTCCTCGCGCAGGTTCAGCGGCGCGGCGTCGAAGGGGTTCATCGAGGTTTCCTTTCAATCATCCGCCCCGGACCGCAAGCTTGGGCGACAATTCCGGAGCGGATTTTGCTGCCTTCGCCATCACGCCTCCCCGCTCTCCCCGGCCGCGATGAAGACCGCGATGCCGACCGCCTTGGGATCGACGATACAGGCTTCGCGGCAAAGCGCACAGCCGGCGCAGAGATCCTGGTCAATCACCGGTTTGCGCCCGTCCGGCCATTGCAGCGCGCCGGCGACCGGGCAACTGTCGGCACAGGCGCCGCACTCGGGGCCCAGATAGGGCAGGCACGACCGTTCGTCGATGCTGGCCACGGCCAACTTCGGCGGCACCACGGGTGCATTTTCTTTGGCGCCCGCCGGCAGCGCCAATGCGGCCGGTTCGCAGGCGCTGACGCAGGGCCAGTCCGGGCACAGACGGCAACCGCGATGGAGCAGATTCATGGCCGGTGTCCCGGCCGCCGTCAGGCCATGGCCGGACCTGAGTTTGAAGAGAACGTCATAGCCGCAGGCCTCGAGGCATTTGTCGCAGCGTGTGCAGCGGGCCAGGAACAGCGGCTCGTCGACGGCGAAGGGCGGCCTGATCCAACCGTCGGCGCGCAGGGTTGCCGCCTGGCCGGCCACCTCCAGGGCCACCTCGGCAGCCTTTTGCGCACCCAGTTTCAAGAGATCGCGGCGTTTCATTTCGGCCGCTTCTCGTTGTGGGCGCCGCGGATCTTGCCGGTCAGGGCGCGCCGGCGCTGGACGATGGTGAAGCCCACCAGCATGATCGCCAGGACCGCGAGCGCGATGCTGGTGGGTCCAAAGCGTGATGGCTCGCCGACCCGCAGGGGGAAATCGATGGCATAGGGCACACCAGCGGCCTCGAACTCGGCGCTGACGATGTATTCGCCGGCAGCTTCGAAGTGGACACCTTGGCGAAAGACCGCGTCGTCCGGTGATTGCAGGCCGAGAACCGAGCTGTGCGGACGATACCCCAACCAGGAAAACCACGAACCGTTGCGCACCTTGAAGGTAACCTTGCCGGTGAACGGCGGGCCGCCGTCGGTTCGCGGGAGATAGAGATTGATGCGCCCCGGACGCCCCGGACGCGGCTGGTCGGGAAAGACCATGTAGGTGGCGGTAAAGTCGCCGACCTGTATCTCCACCTGGATTGCCGGCGGTGTGTTGGAATCGCCGCTCAGGTCGTAACTGGGCCGGCCCAGCACGTGGTGCGCGAGCGCCAACTCCAGGGCCGCCGAACAAGCGACCACGACCATCAGGGCAAGGAACGAAAACCTCGCCATCGCTCAGCCCCGGCTCGGCGCGGTCCGATCGGCGCCGCCTTTGACGACCCAGATCGGTTTGCTGGGATGGGGACAGATCTCGACGCAAAGCCCGCAACCGACACAACCCTCTTTGATGACCGGCCGGTACTGGTTCCACATCTTGTGGCTAATGGCCTGCTTGCCCAAGGGGCAGATACTGACGCAGGCGCCGCAGACGCCACGGTCGACCCAGGGATAACAGGCGTCGCGGTCGATTTGGGCCAATCCCATGGCAACCCGTTCCCGAGGCACCACGCTGAGCGCCTCGGTGGGGCAGACCTCCATGCATTTGCCGCACAAGATGCAGCCCTTTTCCGCCGCATCGAGGAAAGGTGTATTGACCTTGGCGCCGCCGCCGCGGCTGTGAAAAAACAGGCAGCGCGGCGGGCAGACCTCGCCGCAAAGGCCGCAACCGATACAGGCGGCAACGAAGGCGGCGTCATCCGCCAGCGCCCCCGGCGGGCGCAGATAATTGCGGTTTTTTGCTGTCTGCCCGGGCGCCAGCAGCGGTGACGCGGCGTAAGGCGCGGCGCTGGCGGCCACCAGCGCGGCACCGGCGACGATCTTCTTGAGCAGCCGGCGGCGCTTCATGGCCCCGCCACCTCCGGCGGGCGGCGATGTTCACGGCCCAGGTGGCCCGGCCCCTGGGCGGCCACGTCGCTGGGCCTGATGGTGAACGTCAAGGCAGCCGTCGGGCAGATGGCGATGCAGGCGGTACAGTTGTTGCACTCCTGGCCGAAACCATCGGCCATGGGATCGAGGCCGAACTCGCAAATGACGTTGCACTTGGCGCAATCGTTGCAATTCTCGACCAGGCGGCGGATGCGCACCAGGCGGAAGCGCCCAAGCAGGGAATAGAGCGCCCCCCCGGGGCAGAGATAGCGGCAGAAACCTCGCCGCGCCACCAGCAAATCGAACAGCAGCGTGACCAGGAAAAACACCGTGCCGGCGCCAAATCCGCCCAGCGCGATGACATAGTAAAGCTCGCGGCCGATGATGGCCGGCGGATAGATGGTGGCGACCAGGACGACGCCGCTGGCCGCCGAGAGCACCAATCCCAAGACCAGCACGGCATATTTCAGCCGCAAGTCGAAGCGCCGGTTGCCCAGATCGAGGCCGGCCCAGCGCAGCCAGGAGGCAAAATTGCTGTTGAGTTCATAGATCAGCGTGGCCGGGCAGATCCAGCCGCAGAAAATGCGGCCGAAGACGGCGGTCACGGCCAGGGGGATCAGCGCCGTCAGCAGAAAGGGCCAATGAAAGCCCAGGCCGGCGGCGATCTGTCCCAGGGCGGCCAAGGGATCGGTGAGTCTGAGCGACCAGAACGTCCCCGACCAGGTGGTGCCCTTGATGGCATCCAGGTCCTCGGCCGGATCGTCGACCAAGGGCGCGGTCAGCATCTCCATGACGTCGTAGAGGCGCTTTTCCTCTGGCGCCAGCAAGTCGTAGGCGTGGGCTGCCACGTAGGTCTGGTAAAGGTGCACCAGCGGCAAGAGGACGAGCGTGGCCAGGACCAGGCACAGCACCAGCCAGCGCAGTTTGTTGAGGTGGCGCCAGAGCACGAAAGGCTGGCGGCCCTCAGCCATGGTCCGGAATGATGCGGATGGCCTGCGGCAATTGAATGCAGGAGCGTTCGCAAAGGCCACAGCCGACGCATTTGTCGGTGACGTGGGGCTGCTCGAGGCGGCCCACGGTGATGGCCACGTCGGGCAGCGGACAGGCCCGGTAGCAGACGCCGCAGGTCTTGCCCTGGAACGACAGGCACAGGCTTTCGTCGACCCGGGCCCGGCCCATCCTGACCTCGGCCAGGATGGCCCCCAATTCGCGCGCGATGGGTTTGAGGGCGCCGGTGGGGCAGGCGTCGCCGCATTTCATGCAAAGGATGCAGGCTTTTTGGCGCGGGATGAGGTGTGGCGTCTCGGCCGAAGCCCAGCCGTTCTCAAAGCCGAAAAACTTGATGGAACGGTTGGGACAGTTTTCGCCGCATTGGCCGCAACGGATGCAACGCGCCAGAAATTCCTTCTCGGCCAGCCCCCCGGGGGGCCGCAGGTACCTGAGCGAAGGCCGCCCCGGCGCTGCCGCGGCCGGGCTCGGCAGTGCCGCCGCCGCGGCCGCGGCACCCACCACCCTCATGAAAGTTCTGCGACGCATCCCTCGATGGCCAATAAATTAACCCGGTCAACCGTAGCCGTTCGTGCGGTCAGTCGTTCCCGCTTCGCAGCCCTCAGATCTTCTCAATTCGGGCGGCGCACTTCTTGAAGTCCACCTGCCCCGACACGGGATCCCAAACCCGGCTGGTAATGCCGTTGGCCAGCCATTTGTTCTTCTTGGGATCGGCGCTGTCCGCCACCGAGAGGTTCCAGGGCCCGAACATGTAGCCCCGGGGTACGCTGTTGCGGGCCGGCTTGACCAGGCTGTTGGTACCGACCTGGGCCCGGGCTTCGAGCGATCCCCGGCGCGTCACCACGCGCACCTTGTCGCCATCCTTGATGCCCAGATCCTTGGCGTCGTCGTCGTGCATCTCGACGTACATTTCCGGCACCAGGCGGCGGGTGGTGGGGCTGCGGTTGGACTTGGCCGTATGGAAGTGCTCGTAGACCACGCCCAGCCCCATCCAGTAGGGATATTTGTCCTTGGGCACCTTGTCCCAGCGCGTGCCGCGGAAATCCTCGTCCGGCATATCCGGCGTCAGCCCCTTGTCACGAGCCTCGACCATCAGATCGATGTGGTCGATGGTGTAAAGTTCCTCCTCGACACCGAACTGCATCAATTTCTCAGTCGCCGCCGCACGGTCGGAATAGTCCTGGCGGCAGAGTTTCATGTGCACCTTGCCGTCTTTGGTGCGGAAGTAGCCGTAGGGCCGGTTCTCCCAGCTTCCTTCCTGCATCATGAAGCGGCGCTTGGTGCCGCCGTTTTGAGCGGTCTCGTAGCTCGGCGCCGGCCATTGGATGCCGCGCAGCTCCTTGAGCTGCTCGTAGGGCGATATCTTGTCCAGTTTCTCGACGTCCAGAATGCCGGTGAGATCGGTGTCCGTGCCGGCCGAGGCGCGGATCACGTCGCGGAAAATCTCTTCGGGGTCGTAGAAGCCGTCGTCGCCCCGCTTGTAGGGCAGGACCTTTTCCATATCCAGCCCCAGCAGCGTGCCGATCTCCTTAGCCTTGTCGATGACCATGTCCAGGTCGGGCAGGCATCCCTTGGGCGGCTCGGCGGCCTTTTCACAAAGATTGATACGCCGTTCCGAGGAGATGTAGACGCCCGCCACCTCGCCCCAGGTGGCGGCTGGAAAGATCACGTCGGCATAAAGATTGTTGGGCGCGTGGCGATAGATTTCCTGCACCACGTTGAAGGTCTTGGCCAGCGCCGGGCGCACCAGATTGTACTGGTCGGGCAGATCGATGTGCGTGGCGTAGACCAGGAACATGGCCTTGACCTCGTCCTTCAGCGCCCGCTCCATCATGCCCACGGCATAGCCCGGGTTCTTGGAGTTCATGGCGTTGACCAGATTGGCCTCGGGCACGCGCCAGCTTTTGGCCATGTGCTTGCGATGGGTAGCGTCCGAGAGCGGTTTGTTGAAGGGCAGCCGCCCCGTCAAGCCACCGGTGAAACGCTCGCCCATGGCGTTGGGCTGTCCGGTCATGGAAAAGGGGCCGCAGCCGGGCTTGGCCAGATTGCCGGTCAGCGTCAGCAGGTTGATGATCGAGATGACGTTGTGCTGGCCGTGGACGTGCTGGTTGTAGCCGATACCCCACATGATGATGACGCCGCCATAGCCGCCTTTCTGCTTGCCCCGGGCCCTGGCCAAACGCTTGCGCGTGGCATCGGCGAACATGCCGGCGACGCGGCGGATGAGGGCCGGCGAGACGTCGTGATTGGGCCCGCCCATGCGATCCTGCACCTGTTCGGGGCTGTAATCCTCGCGGCACGCTTTGACGTATTCCTGCCAGCCGGTGGCATGCTCCTTGACGAAATCCCAATCGATGACGTCATCGTGGTCCTTCAGCAAAACGTGGGCCATAGCGTTGAGAAAACTGATGTCGCCGTTCAGGATCGGCACGTGCACGGTGTTGTCGGGATTGACGTCCTCGTAGCCGGTCAGAGTGCCGGTGCGGCGCGGGTCGACGACCACGGAGGGAATGTTCTTCTTGCGTTTGTAATCGGCGGCGCGCCAGAAAATGATGGGGTGCGATTCGCGGGCGTTGTGCCCGAAATGCATGATCATGTCGCACATTTCGATGTCTTCATAAGCCAGCGGCGGCGTATCCGAGCCCAGCGTCGCGAAATAGCCGGTCACAGCCGAGGTCATGCACATGCGGGCATTGGCCTCGATGGTGTTCGAGCCCAATACGCCCTTGAGGAACAGGTTCTCGAGATACTGCCCCTCCATGGTCAACTGGCCCGAGCCATAGAGCGCCACCGAGTTGCCGCCATATTTCTTGGCGAAGTGGGCGATCTTGTGCGCCACCATCTCGGAGGCGTCGTGGTAGGGCACGCGTTGGAAGTGCTCCTCGTCGAACGAGTCCTTGGTTTGGGAGACGAAATCGAGATCGCCGTGGCCGCTTTTTTTCCATTCCTTCCAGACGTCCTTGCGCACGTAAGGATCGCCTTCCATGCGATCGACGTACATGGGCTCGGCCGCCGTCAGGCCCTTGATGCACTGCAGGCCGAAATTCGTCGGATGGTCCTTGTCGGGCCGCATCGAGACGATCTTGCCTTTTTCGACTTGGATGATGGTGCCGCAGCCGACGCCGCAGTAGGGGCACTGGGCGATCGCCGTGGTGCGCTCGTCCTCGGTTTCGGCCGCCTCGGCGGAAGCGATCTCGAGTTCCGGATTGGCGCCCACCAGCAGGCCGGCGCCGGCCGCCGAGGCGGAGGCCGAAACGAAGGCTCCGGTTTTGAGCAAATCCCGGCGCGACAGAGTTCTTTTGCTGCGTTTCATTTTCTACGCCTCCTTATTTCTTACCAAGACTGCGCAGATAGACGATGATGTCGTCGATCTCCTGATTGGTCAGATCGGCCAACCCAGCCGGCCCCTGAAAGGCCAACATGCGGGTATTGGAGCGGCCCTTTTTGATGGTTTCCCGGATGAAGCCGTCGGTGACCTTGTTCAAAAAACCGGCCGATCCTATGGCCGTACCGGTGCCGCCGGCCTCGTAACCGTCGCCGCTGACGCCATGACAGGTGGAGCAGATGTTGTTGTACCAGGTTTGTCCCAGGCGGGGATCACCGCGGGCGTCGGGCTGGCCGTCCACTTCCTTGGCCCGGTTCGGCTTTTGCTCGTGGAAGCGCAGAAAGGCCACGATGGCACGGACTTTCTTGCGCCCCAAATGGGCAAACGGCGGCATCCCCGTATCCTCCCGGCCATCACGGATTGTGGCCTCGAAAAACTTGTCCGTCGAGATGCTCAGAAGTTCCTGATTGGTCAACGACGGCGCCACACCAGGCGAGCCGATGGCGTCGGCCTGATGACAGACCTCGCAATTCTCGACGAACAGTACCTTGCCCAGTTTCAGCGTCGATGGAGACGCCGTGGCGGCCTGGCTGGCGGTGCTGAAGGTGGCCCAGGCCAGGCCGGCCAGGCCGGCGAACATCACTTTGAATGCGAACATGTTCTCTCCCTACCCTCTGCGATCTCGAGCGCCCCACGTTGGGCCGTCAATCCGACTAGTCGTCCTTGCCCCATCCATCGTCCTTGGAAGGAGCCGCCATGTCCAGGTGGCAGGAACGGCAATCCACCTTTTCCTCTTCCATCCTGTCATGCAGCGCATCCATCACCGCCTCCTCGTCGAAGCCCTCGGGTAGCGTATGGACGATTCCCTGATGGCATTCGATGCAGGTGGTGCCCCACTTTTCGGCCAACCCGTGCATGGTGCGGGCCTGGATATCCTGCACCTGGCGGTTCATGTATTCGATGCCGTGGCAGTTCCGGCACTCCCGCGAATCAGTACCTACCATATCGTTCCAGACGTATCCCGCCAACTGCAACCGCTTGGCGTTGAACTCGCCCGGGGTGCTGATCGATCCCATCAGCCAGTGAAACAATTCGTTGGTCGCGCCGATCTTGCGGACGACCTTGTGAATCCATTCCTTGGGCACGTGGCAGTCGGGGCACGAGGCCCGCACACCGGTGCGATTGGTGAAGTGCGCCGATTTACGGTATTCCCGGTAAACGTTCTCCTCCATGACATGGCAGGATATGCAAAAGGTCTCGGTGCTGGTGGCCTCCAAACTCCAATTGAAGGCGCCCCAAAAGAGTATGCCGGCCACGAACGCGGCTAGGATCGCAGATAGCGGACGGCTGCTGACGGTGGTTTGCAAGAACCGCAATAGCACGACCAGCCATTCCGGTCGCGCCCACGACCGGCGCAATATCTGGCTCTCTTCGCGTCCCGCCATTTCCCCCCGGGGGCTTGCTTCGCCGCCTGTTTACCGTGACAGCTAAGCCTCGCAAAATCAATGCCCTAGCCCGCAATCAGCACTTCCCAGAAACCGCGACAGGGTTAACATGGAAGCTGCAACAGGAGCATCGCCATGGACAACCAAATCACCCAGCAAGCGCTCGACTATCATCGCCGCCCCGCCCCGGGCAAGCTCACCGTCACGCCGACCAAGCCGCTGGGCAACCAGCGCGACCTGGCGCTGGCCTATTCGCCGGGCGTGGCGGCGGTCTGTGACGCCATCGTGGCCGACAACGCGGCAGCCTTCGAGATGACCGTGCGGGGCAATCTGGTGGCCGTGGTCAGCAATGGATCGGCGGTCCTGGGGCTCGGCGATATCGGGCCGCTGGCCGCCAAGCCGGTGATGGAGGGCAAGGCGGTTCTGTTCAAGAAATTCGCCGGCATCGACGTTTTCGACCTCGAGATCGACGCCACCGACCCCGACCGGCTGGTCGAGATCGTGGCGGCGCTGGAGCCCACCTTCGGCGCCATCAACCTCGAGGACATCAAGGCCCCGGATTGCTTCGTGGTGGAGCGCGAGTTGCGCCGGCGCATGAACATACCGGTTTTCCATGACGACCAGCACGGCACCGCCATCGTGGCCAGCGCGGCGTTGAAAAATGGACTGGCCGTGGTGGAGAAGGACATCGGCGAGATCAAGCTGGTCTCGACCGGCGGCGGCGCCGCCGGCATAGCCTGCCTCGACCTGATGGTGGCGCTGGGGCTTCGGCGCGAGAACGTCGTGCTGGTCGATCACCTGGGCGTCGTCTTTGCCGGCCGCGACCAGGAGATGACGGCCGAGAAGGCGGCCTACGCCGTGGCCACCGAGGCCCGCGACCTCGACCAGGTGATCGGCGGGGCCGACGTTTTCCTCGGCCTCTCGGCACCCGGCGTGCTGCTTCCCGAGATGGTGGCCCGGATGGCCGAGCGGCCGCTCATTCTGGCGCTGGCCAACCCCACGCCCGAGATCCTGCCCGAGGACGTGCACGCCGTGCGGCCCGACGCGGTGATGGCGACGGGGCGTTCGGACTACCCCAACCAGGTCAACAACGTGCTCTGTTTTCCCTTCCTTTTCCGTGGCGCCCTGGACGTCGGTGCCACGGCCATCAACGAGGAGATGAAGCTGGCCTGCACCACGGCCATTGCCGAATTGGCCAAGGCCGAATCCTCGGAAGTGGTGGCCCGGGCCTACAGCGGCGCCGAGAGCCTGACCTTCGGCCCCGACTATCTCATCCCCAAGCCTTTCGATCCCCGCCTGATCGTCGAAATCGCCCCCGCCGTGGCCCAGGCGGCGATGGCCAGCGGCGTGGCGACACGGCCGATCGCCGACTTCGACCAGTATCGCGATCAGTTGTCGCGTTTCGTCTTCCGCTCGGGCACGCTGATGAAACCGGTTTTTGCCCAGGCCAAGCAGGACGCCCGCCGCCTGGTTTATGCCGAAGGCGAGGACCCGCGCGTGCTGCGGGCCGTCCAGGTGGTAATCGACGAGGGCCTGGCCCGGCCCACCCTGGTCGGCCGCCCCGAGGTCATCGCGGGGCAGATCGAGGCCTTGGGATTGCGGCTGCGGCCGGACCATGATTTCGAACTCGTAAACCCCAACGACAACCCGCGCTACGAGGACTTCTGCGGCCACTACCACGGCCTGATGGAACGCAAGGGCGTCTCGCCGGAAGCGGCGCGAACCATCGTGCGCACCAATACCACGGTGATCGCCTCGCTGTTGCTGGCCCGGGGCAAGGCCGATGCCATGATTTGCGGTACCTATGGCCAATACCTCTGGCACCTGCGCTACGTGCTCGACGTCATCGGCAAGGCGGCCGGGGTGACCGAGGCGGCGGCACTCGGCGTGCTGATCCTCGACAAGGGCACCTATTTCTTTTGCGATACCCACGTCAAAGCGGAGCCCACGGCGGAAGAGATGGTCGAGGCCACGATGATGGCCGCCGAAGAGGTGCGGCGCTTCGGCATCGAGCCCCGTGTGGCCTTTCTCTCGCACTCCAATTTCGGCTCCGCCGAGACGCCGTCGGCGCGCAAGGTGCAGGCGGCGGTGCGCCTTCTGGCCCAGCGCCGGCCCGACTTCGAGTTCGAGGGCGAAATGCACGCCGATGCCGCCCTCGACGAGAAGCTCCGCCGCCGCCTCTTTCCCAACTCGCGCCTCGAGGGCCAGGCCAACCTTCTCATGCTGCCTTCGCTGGACGCCGCCAACAACGCCTTCAACCTGCTCAAGGTGCTGGGCGACGGCCTGCCGGTGGGACCCATACTGCTGGGCGCCGCCAAGCCGGCCCACATCGTCACGCCATCGATCAGCGCCCGGGGCATCGTCAACATGAGCGCCATTTCCGGCGTCGACGCCCAACTCGATTTCAGCGCCGCCGGCAGCGGTTGAGTTGTCGCTGGCAGCCACCTATCGTGTCGCCAGACAGAAAAGGGAGATGACCATGTCAGACGCGGTGCGCCGGAACGCCGCCAACGAGCGCGACAGCTCCAGCCTGCGCACCACTATCGAGTGGCTGCGCGACGAGGGCCACCTGATCGAAACCGAGAAGGAGGTCAACCCCGACCTCGAGCTCACCGGCATCCAGAAGCACCTCGACGGCGGACCACCGATCCTCTTCCACAACGTCAAAGGCAAGCCCCACGCCCGGGCCATCACCAACCTTTTCTCCGACATCACCGTGATCGACAGCATGTTCGGCTTCGACGGTCCCGTCGACCGCACCCGCAAGATCGCGGCCGCCTTTTCCGATCCCCTCAAGCCGGCCGAGATCGGCCAGGACGAGGCGCCCTGCCAGGAACACATCATCACCGAGAACATCGACGTCAACGAGTGGATCACGGCCATCCGCCACACAGCCCTTGAGCCCGAGCTGACCGTGGGTTCGGGCATCCGCTGCGTCGTCGGGCCCTATTTCGACGGCGGCAGCGACCTCGGCTACAATCGCATGAACTTCCGCTGGGGCGACGTCGGCACCTTCCAGATCTCGCCCGGCTCGCACATGTGGCAGGTGCTGACCAAGCACTACAAGGACGATGAACCCATCCCGCTGACCATGTGCTTTGGCGTACCGCCGGCATGCACGCTGCTGGCCGGGGCCGGCTTCGACTACGTCATCCTGCCCAAGGGCTGCGACGAGATCGCCGTGGCCGGGGCGATCCAGGGCTCACCCATCCGCCTGGTCAAGGCCCGCACCGTCGACGCCTGGGCCCTGGCCGATTCCGAATACGTACTCGAAGGCCACCTGCACCAGCGCGACAAGCGCTACGAGACCGCCGAGGCCGAGGAGAAGAACGTCCAGGGCAAGACCTTCTTCCACCCCGAATGGGCCGGCTACATGGGCAAGGCGTACAAGACCTCGACTTTCCACGTCAGCGCCATCACCATGCGCAAGCCGGAATCCCGGCCCATCATCTTTCCCCTCGGCGTTCACACCTCGGACGACAGCAACATAGACACCACGGTGCGCGAGGCCGCCATCTTCGAGCTTTGCGAGCGTTTGCAGCCGGGCATCGTGACCGACGTCCACATCCCCTTCTGCATGACCGACTGGGGCGGCGCCATCATCCAGGTCAAGAAGCGCAACTCCATCGAGGAGGGCTGGCAACGCAACTTCATGGCGGCCATTCTCTCGTGCTCCCAGGGCATGCGCCTGGTCATCGCCGTCAGCGAGGACGTCGACATCTATTCCATGGACGACATCATGTGGTGCCTGACCACGCGGGTGAATCCCAAGACCGACATTTTGAATCCGCTGCCCGGCGGTCGCGGCCAGACCTTCATGCCGGCCGAGCGCATGACCGCCGGCGAAAAGGCCTGGACGGCCTCGAATACGGTCTTCGAAGGCGGCATGGGCATCGACGCTACGGTGCCCTACGGCTACGAGCAGGACTTCCACCGGCCCGTCTACCCCGTCGACCGGGTCAAGCTCGAGGACTTCTTTTCGGACGAAGACATCGAGCGGGCCAAGGCACGCATGCAGGGCTGGGTGCTGTCGCTGGCCAGGACGGGGCGCTAGCGGGAGAAGCGGCCATGCTGGCCGGCCTCCGGGTCCTCGACCTTGCCGGCCCGTTGGGCTGGCTGGCAGCCCGCTTGCTGGCCGACCTGGGGGCGGACGTCGTCCGCCTCGAACCTCCCGGCTTGCCCCGCGACGTCACCTGGCGGGCCAACAACGTCAACAAGCGTCTAGAGGAAATCGATCCCTTCGTCCCCGGGAACCGGGGGCGGGTCGAGGAATTCCTGGCCGGGGTCGACATCCTGATCGAGACCATTACCCCGGGATCGCCCGAGGCCGCAGAATTCGACCCCTACCGCCTGGCCGCCGCCCACCCTCGGCTGGTCCACGTCTCGATCACGCCTTTCGGACGCACCGGACCGCGCGCCCAGTGGCCGGCCAGCGACCTCGAGATCATGGCGGCCGGTGGGGCGCTCTCGCTGGCCGGCGAGCCCGAGGGGGCGCCGACCCGGGTGACGGCGCCGCAATCGGGCGGCTGGGCTGGCGCCCACGGTGCTGCAGGAGCGCTGATCGCGCTCACCGAATGCCGGACCAGCGGCCGTGGCCAGCACGTCGACGTCTCGGCCCAGTCGGCAGTGATCATGGCGCTGGCGCATGCGCCCGCCTTCTGGGACGTGCTGGGCACGGTGGCGACACGGGCCGGGGCCTACGTCACCGGGCGCTCGGTGGCAGGGGCGCGCTACCGGGCTTTCTGGCCCTGCCGCGACGGCTATTTGAACTTCGTGCTCTATGGCGGTGCCGCCGGGCGCAGCACCAACAAGGGCTTGCTGGCCTGGATGCATGAGGCGGGTGCCGAGCTTGGCGCGTTGGCCGAAGTCGATTGGGAATCTTTCGACCCAACCAGGCTGAACCAGGACGAAGTCGACCGCCTGGAGGCGGTGATCGCAGCCTTCCTGCGAGACGTGAGCAAAGCCGAGTTTCTGGCCCAGACCACGGCCCGCGGCATGATGGGCTATCCGGTCTTCGACGTCGGCGATATCGCCGGTGATCCCCAGCTGGCGGCAAGGAAGTTCTGGCAGGAGGTGAGCGACGCCAAGGGCCGTAGCGAGCACCACTGCGGCAGTTTCGCCGTCATCGACGGCCAGCGGCTCAAGCTGCGGCACGCCCCGGGCACGACAGCCGGTGGAGCCTGGCCGCCAAGCGGGGTGGGCGAATCCGGGTCCGGTCCGCGCGGGTCGGCGCTCGGGGACCTCAAGGTGGTCGAATTCGGAGGCTACGCCGCCGGGCCACAGGTGGGTAAGATCATGGCCAACTATGGTGCCGAAGTGGTGCACCTGGAGGCGGCCGACCGGCCTGACGGTTTTCGCCTTCAGTACCCGCCCTATCCCGACAACCGGCCGGGCATCAACCGCAGCGGCTGCTTTGCGCTGTTCAACGATTCCAAGTGCGGCGTCACCGTCGACGTCAAGAAGCCGGCCGGGCTGGAACTCGCCCGCCGCCTGGTGGACTGGGCCGACGTGGTGGTCGAGAACATGCGGCCCGGCGTTATCGACCGCTTGGGGCTCGGTTACGCCGGTTTTGCCGAGAGCAACCCGGGGTTGGTCATGTTGTCGACCTGCAACATGGGCCAGACCGGGCCGCGGGCCAAGATGCCGGGGTTCGGCACCATGCTCTCGGCACTGGCCGGCTTCTGCGGCCTGACCGGCGAGCCCGACGGCCCGCCCATGCTGCTCTACGGGCCCTACATCGATTTCGTGGCGGCTCTCCTTGGCCTCTCGGCGGTGCTGGCGGCCCTGGATCGACGCCGGCAGAGCGACCATGGCGCGTACATCGATCTGGCCCAATACGAAACCGGGCTTCTCTTCCTGGCCGGCCCGCTGCTCCAGTTTCAGGAAAGCGGCGCCGTGCTTTACCGCCAGGGGAACCGCGACCCTGAGGCCGTGCCCCACGGCACCTACCGCGCCGCCGACGGCCACTGGGTCGCTCTTTCCTGCTGGTCGGACGCCCAGTTCGCCGCCCTGGCGGCAGCCCTGGGCGAGCCAGGGGCGGCCCGAGACGAACGCTTCCGGACGGCGGCGGCGCGCCGACGCCGGGCTGCCGAGCTCGATATCCTGGTTGCCGCCTGGTGCGCCGCCCGGCCGGTCAAGGCCATCGTCGACGCCCTTCGCGAGGCGGCGGTTCTCGTCTATCCTGTCAACGACATGCGGGATCTATTTCACGACGAGCAGATCCGGGCCGGCGGCACCTGGCAGATGCGGCCCCACGACGAGATGGGCGACATTGCCTGCTACCTGCCGGCCATGGCGCTTTCAGCCACGCCTGGAACGGTGGCCGGGCCGGCACCCCTGCTGGGCGAGCACAACGGCCATGTCTTTTCGGAGCTTCTGGGATTGAGCGAGGAGGAAATCGAGGCCTATCGGGCTCAAGGCGTTTTCGGCGACCGCGACCGGCTCAGCGCCTAGCGGTGCCACAGCCCACATGCCCACCAGGGCCGCCGTCAGAGCGGCCGGAACAGTAGACAACAACGAGGGAGAATCCAATGAAAACGATACGAGTTTTTGCCGCTTTGTCGTTGGTCATGGCGACCGTCATCGGGACCGCCGAGGCCCAAAGCAAATACAACCTGACCCTATCCGGGGCCAGCCCGGGCGGGCTCTGGTCGAAGATCGGGGCCGGCATCGACGCCGCCATCGCGGCCGCCTACCCGGGCTCGACGGTGACCTATCAGACCTCGTCGGGCGGACTGGCCAACGTGCCGCTGGTGTCCAAGGGCAGCGTGCCCATGGGTCTGGCCACCGACGGCGAGCTGACGGTGGCCTGGACCGGCCAGGCGCCCTTCAAGTCGGCCATGAAGAACGTCCGCGTGCTGTTCCGGGCCTATACCCCGGCGGCTCGCTTTCAGGCCACCCATCTGCTCCTGAATAAGGATTTCGCCGACAAGTACGGCATCGCCTCGCTGGCCGATCTCAAGGCCAAGAAACCGCCGGTACGCATGGCCATCAATCGGCGCGGCAACATGGACAGCGTGGTCAGCGCCATGGTCATGGCGGAGGTCGGCATCCCGCTGGCCGACATCAAGGGCTGGGGCGGCCAGGTGGTCAACGCGGCCTCCAAGGAAATCGTCTCCTTGATGCTCGACCGGCGCATCGATTTCGCCAACTACGGGATCGCCTACAAGCACCCCACCGTGCGCCAGATCGCCAAGGGTGTGACGCCGGTGCTGCTCGACATTCCGGCCTCCGTGGTCAAAACCGTGGCCGGCAAACTGGGCGGCGAGCCCTGCGCCTTCAAGCAGGGCGACTACGCCTTCGCCAGCGCCAGGATCAACTCGATCTGCATCGGAGCGGTAATCGTGGCCAACGCCAACATGCCGGACGCCACGGCCTACGCCGTCACCAAGGCGCTGCACACCCAGATCGAAGCCTTCAAGAACAAGTCGCACCGCCTGATCAAGAAGACCGCGACGGCCAAGACGCTCTCGACCCCGGCCATCGCGCCTTTCCATCCGGGCAGCGTCAAGTACCTCAAGGAAGCGGGGCTGATGTAGCCGTCAGCGTGCAGAACGTCCAATCCGGCGGGCCGATCTGAGCGGCCCGCCGCCGGGGCGCCGGGTGCCGTGATCGGACTGGGCGTAATTCGTGCCAGCGTGTGGTTCTCGGTCGGTGCACGCCGCCGGCCGACGGGTGCGCTCGGCTGGTTTTTCACCGCCGTTTCGCTGGTCATCGCCGTCTTCGTCATCACCGCGGCGACGCTGATCATCATCGGTCCCTGGACGCTGGGCATGCTGTTCACCTGCGGCATGATGACCATCGGTTTTCTCACCGTCGGCGCCTTCGAGCATTCCGATGCCGAGCGGCCCAGCCCCATCGACTGGCTGCTCAGCGGCACGGCGCTGGCATCGGGCGTCTATTTCAGCCTGCAGGCCGGCGTCGTCGAGGAACGCATCTCGCTGCTCGACGCTTTGACCGTCTGGGATCTTTTTTTCTCCTCGGCGGTGCTGCTGCTGGCCATCGAGATGACGCGCCGCACCACCGGCCTCGGCTTGACCGTGGTGGCGCTCCTGTTCATAGCCTACAACTTCTGGGGCCACCTCTTGTCCGGCGTGCTGCAGCACGGCCTGATCGGCTACGAACACTTCGCCGACATCATGATGTTCACCACCGACGGTATTTTCGGGCTGCCCATTCGCGTCGCCGCCACCTATGCCTTCCTATTCGTGCTGTTTGGCACCACTTTGCAGGCCACCGGCGGTGGCGATTTCTTCTTCGATTTCGCAGCCTCGATCAGCGGCCGCCACCCCGGCGGCCCGGCCAAGGTGGCGGTGATTTCGTCGGGGCTTTACGGCATGGTTTCGGGTAGCCCCACTTCGGACGTCGTAACGACCGGATCGATCACCATCCCGATCATGCGCAAGCTGGGCTACAAGCGAGCGCTGGCAGGCGCCGTCGAGGTGGCGGCCTCGACGGGCGGCAGTTTGGTGCCGCCGGTGATGGGCTCGGCCGCCTTCATCATGGCCGAGTACACCGGCATCGAATACCAGGACATCGCCATCGCCGCGGTGGTGCCGGCGCTGCTCTACTACGTCTGCATCTATTCGCAGGTCCACTTCCGCTCGCTCAAGATGGGATTGCGGCCGCTCGACGCCGACCGAATTCCGCCTTTTCTCAAGACCATGAAACAGGGCGGCCTCTTTTTCGTGCCGCTGGTGGCCATTACGGTGGCGCTCTTTCATGGCTACACGCCGACCATGGTGGCGGTGTTCGGCACCATCGCCGTGTTGGCCGTGGCCATGCTCAAGCCCGGCACCCGCATCGGCCCCGTCACCATGATCAAGGTGCTGGCCGAAACCTGCTACCGCATGGTGCCGGTGGCCGGCGCCTGCGCCGCCGCCGGCCTGATCATCGGCGGCATCACCATGACCGGCCTGGCGGCCAAGTTCGCCCACGTTATCTACCTGATCACCGATGCCCAGCTCTTCAGCTCGCTGGTCCTGGCGGCGGCGCTGACCATCGTGCTGGGACTGGGCATGCCGACACCCAGCGCCTATATCCTGGCCGGCGTATTGATGGGGCCGCTGCTGGCCGAATTGGGCGTGCCCATATTGGCGGCCCACATGTTCCTGCTCTATTACGCCGTGATGTCGGCCATCACCCCGCCGGTGGCCGTGGCGGCCTACGCCGCCGCCTCGATCGCCGAGGACAATCCGCTGCACATCGCCGTTTTGTCGGTGCGTCTGGCACTGGCCGCCTTCGTGGTGCCGTTCGGCTTCATCTATCGGCCGGAGATCCTGCTCGTGGGGACGCCGCTCGACATCATCGGCGCCACCTTGGCGGCGGTGCTCGGGGTCTTCCTGCTGGCACTGGCGGTCGAGGGCTATTGGCGGGGCCCATTACGGGCCTGGCAGCGCCTGGCATTGACCGCGGCCGGACTTTCGATGTTCGGCTCCTCGCTGCCCTTGACACTGCTCGGCTTGGCCCTGGCGGCGCTGCTCTGGCTGGCGACACCGGGGCTGCGACTGGTGCGGCCCGACCCCGAGGACCCGGCGTGAGTTTGGAATTGAGCGTCTGCAGCGGCGATTACGACCGCGTCCAGGCCCTCAAATCGGGCGCCGTGAAGATCGCGGGCTGCACGCTCTCCTACCACAACCACCATCCCGCCGAGACCTTCCGCCGGCTCTTCGACGACCACGAATTTGACGTCGCCGAGATGTCGCTCTCGAGCTACCTGGTGGCGCTGGGCCAGGGGGGCTTTCCCTACCGCGCCATCCCGGTCTTTCTCTCGCGCGTCTTCGCCCACGGCTCGATCTACCTGGGGCCGCATAGCGCCATCGAGGCGCCATCCGACCTCAAAGGAAAGCGGCTCGGATCGCCCAACTACCACTTCACCCGCGGGCTTTGCGTGCGCGGCCTGTTGGCCGACGAATACGGCCTGGCGCCGGGCGATATGCTGTGGCGCACCGGCGGCGTCGACAGCCCGGGCGGGCTCGGCTATTTGCCCATCGAGGCGCCGGCGGGCGTCGAGATCGAGCCCATCGGCGCCGACCAGACGCTCTCCGCCATGCTGCTGGCCGGCGAGATCGACGCCATCGTCAGCTACCGCGACCCAGAGGTTTTCAGCCGTGGCGAAGCGGGCGTCAGACGCCTGTTTGCCGACTTCCGCCCGCTCGAGCAGGCCTACTTCAAGAAAACCGGCATTTTCCCCATCATGCACGTGGTCGGCATTCGCCAGGACTTGCTGGCGGCCCACCCTTGGCTGGCCGGGGCGATCTTTCGCGGCTTCTCAGAGGCCAAGGCCCTGGCCTTGCCGAGGCTCCAGGACCTCGATGCGCTCTCCGTCATGCTGCCCTGGCTGGTGGCCGAGGCCGAGGCCACCATAGAATTGATGGGTGCGGACTTTTGGCCCTACGGCGTCGAGGCCAACCGTGCCACCATCGAGGCCCAGACGCGCTGGTCCCATGAGCAGGGACTGATACCCCGGCAATTCACAGCCGACGAGATTTTCGTCAAGATGGAGCCCTGATGAGCACCCCCGGCAATCCCCTCCGCCTCACCCTGGCCACCGACGACTACGATCACATGCGCGACCTGGCCAGCGGCCAGGTTCGCGCCCCGGGTATCGAAATCACCCATCTACGGCTCTCGGTCGAAGAAATCTTCTACCGCTTCACGGCCTACGGCGAATGGGACGTCTCGGAATATTCCTTCGCCAAATACGTCTCGCGCCGGGGCCAAGGCGACCATAGCATCACGGCAATTCCGGTCTTTCCCTCGCGGGTCTTCCGGCTCTCTTCGTTCTATGTCCGGGACGACGACTCGGTGAATACCCTCGAGGATCTCAGGGGCCGCAGCGTTGGCGTGCCCGAATGGTCGGTGACGGCCGGTGTCTACGCCCGGGGATATCTCGAACACGAGGCCGGGGTGGCGCTGACCAAAATCGACTGGGTTCAGGCCGGCATGAACGAGCCCGGCCGCGAGGAAAAGGCCGAACTGGCGCTGCCCGACGGCATCCGCTACCGCGGCCAGCCCGACCGGTCACTCACGGAAATGCTGCTGGCGGGCGACATCGACGCCATGATCGTACCCCGGCCGCCGGCCCATTTCGCCGAAGGCCGGCCCGGCATGCGCCGCCTGCTGGCCGACTTTCGTGCCGCCGAGGAGGCGCACTACAGCAAAACCGGCATCTTTCCCATCATGCACACCATCGCCATCCGCACGGCGCTGCTGGAGCGCCACCCCTGGATCGCGGCAAACTTGATGACCGCCTTCGAGGAGGCCAAGCAGCGCAGCCTGGCCCGCGCCCTCGATGCCACCATGTCGCATTTTCCCGTGCCCTGGGGTTTCGACGACGCGGCCCGGGCCCAGGCGCTTTTCGGTGCCGACATCTGGCCTTACGGAATCGAGCCCAACCGACCCACGCTGGAGGCCTTTTTGCAGTATGCCTTCGAGCAGGGCCTGGTGCCCGAGCCGCTGGCCGTCGAGGATCTTTTCCCGGCCTCGGTACAACAAAGTCACATCGTTTGAGCGGAGCCCCAAGCTATGTCCGATCCCGATCTCGAAACCCTGGCGCTGGCCTGCCGCATCCTGGCCATGGAGGGCCATGACGACGTCTCGCTGGGCCACCTCTCATTGCGTGATCCCGAGGGCCGCGGCTTTTGGATGAAACGTTTCTTCCTCGGTCTCGACGAGATCATGGGGCCCGAGGATTTCCTGCTACTGGACTTCGAAGGCAAAATCCTGGCCGGCGCCGGCCAACGCCATTCCGAATGGCCGATCCACTCGGAGATCCTGTTGGCCCGCGACGACGTCAACGTGGTTGGTCACAGCCATCCCTTTTACGCCTGCCTCTTCGCCGCCACCCACGAGACCTTGGCCCCCATCGGCCAGGAGGGCATCCATTTCGCCGGCAACACGCCGCACTACCGCGATACCTCGGATCTCATCGACTCGAAGCCGCTGGGTCAGGATCTGGCGGCGGCGCTGAGGAATGCCAAGGTGGTGTTCATGAAAAACCACGGTATTACGTTTTGCGGCCCGACCATCGCCGACGCCACCATCACCGGCATCTACATCGAAAAAGCCTGCCAGGCCCAGCTCGTGCTCAACGGCTCGGGGCTGGCCTGGGGCGTGCCCGAAAAGGCCGAAACCGACGGCAAGGCGGACAATCTCGGCGCCATGGGCCTGTGGGACAATTTCTTCGCCTACTACGGCCGCAAACTCCTGCGCCACGAAGGTGCGGGCGACCAAGCCGAACGGCTGCGGGCCGAGACCATGGGCTGGCAGCGGGGTAGCCGGAAAGTGCCCTAGGGCATCGCCCGCTTAGGGGTTGTCGAATTCCCGCTTTGGCCCCAGGTAGTACCAGAAGTTCAGCACCAGGCAGACGAAGTAGAAGATCGCGAAGCCGTAGAGGGCGTACTGCGGTGTCGCCGCCTTGATCTGCTCGCCGAACACCTGGGGGATGATGAAGGCGCCGTAGGCCGCCACCGCCGAGGTCCAGCCCAGCGCCGGGCCGGCCTGTTCCTTGGGGAAGATCATGGCGATGGTGCGGAAGGTCGAGCCGTTGCCGATGCCGGTGCCGGCAAAGAGCACCAGGAAAAGCAGGAAGAAAGGCACGAAGTAATCTTCCGGCGTCGCCGAATGGTAGGCGGCCTGCATGAAATAGGCCACGCCGAGCGCGCTCAGGATCATCATGATGGTGATGATCTGGGTCACCTTGGCACCACCGATCTTGTCCGAAACCCAGCCCCCGATGGGCCGGATCAGGGCGCCGATGAAGGGGCCCATCCAAGCGAACATCAAGGCGCTGGGGCCGTTCGGGTTGAGGGTGTCGTGGGTCATCACGCCGCCCACCTCGAGATGCTGGAAACCGAAGACAACCTTGATGGCGAGCGGAAAAGCCGCCGAGTAGCCAATGAAGGATCCGAAGGTCATGGACGAGGCAAAATTGCCGCCGCCGAAGCCCGACAAGAGCGCCAGCAACTGGAAGGTCCAGAGCGGCGTATTCTTGTCCTGCAGGGCGAAGCCGGCGCCCACGGCCGGGATCATCAAGAGCGCCGTGGTGAAAAATATGGTATTTCGGCCGCCCGCTATACGGATGAAA